>CAIQJD010000977.1 GCA_903872005.1 uncultured bacterium
CGGGAGCGTGCTGCTGGGAAGGGGCGTGGCCGTCGCTGGCGCGGGGACGGCGGTGGCCGGCCGGGGCGTGGCGCTGGCCGTCGGCAAAGGCGT
This sequence comes from uncultured bacterium, assembly GCA_903872005.1. The sequence goes on from CAIQJD010000977.1 coordinate 94, forward strand.
GGCGCTGGCCTGGGCCGCGAAGGCCGCGGCGGTCGCGTCCAATCGGCGCAGCTCGGCGCGCATCCGTTGATATTGAAGCTGTTGGCGCGCGAGGAGGGCGAGAGCCAACAACAAGAGCAATGCGCCCAAAACGATGAAGGCTATACCCAGCCGACGCCGGCCTGCCGATGAAGCCACATGTCTCTCCTGCGCCGGTCGGTTCCGCCCGACGCCGGCGCATTGTACCACAGGCGCGCGGCAGTGAGAAACGGGCGCGAGGCATGGGCGCGGATGCGAACCGACCATTTCCGAGACGCTGCGTCCCGATCTGCGCCGGCGCTCAGATCAGCGTCGCGTACACCTCTTCCACGCGCGCCGCCATCTGCTCGGCCGAAAACTGGCTCAGGGCGCGCCGCCGGCCGGCCTGCCCCATGCGCCGGCGCAAATCGGCGTCGTCGGCCAGGGACAGCGTCGCCTCGGCCATCTGGCGCGCCGCGCCGGGCGCGATGAGCCGGCCGGTCTCGCCGTCGGCGATGATCTCCGGCGCGCCGCCATCAGCGAAGGCGACGGCCGGCCGCCCGGCGGCCATGGCCTCAATCAGCACGCGCCCGAATGGCTCGGCCCGCGCCGTATGCCACAGCAGATCGAGGCCGGCCAGGACTTGCGGCATGTCGCTGCGCCGGCCCAGGAAGAGGCAACGCTCGCCCAGAGTCGCCGCGGCCCGCGCTCGCAAGCCGGCCACATAATCCGCATACGACGGGTGCGCCGCTTCCCCGACGATGACGAAGCGACAGGCCGGCCGGCGCTCCGCCAGCCATTCGGCCGCCTCCAGGAACAGCTCCGTCTGTTTCCAGGGGGCCAGCCAGCCGGCCGTGCCGATCCAGACCTGCTCGTCAGCAGCGCCCCAGCCGGCGCGCATGGCCTGCCGCGCCGCCGCGTCCGGCGCGAAGCGAGATAGCTCGACGCCGTTGGGGATGACGCGCAGCTTGCGCCGGCCCCACGCCGGCAGGGGTCGCGCCGTCGCCTCGGAGATGGCGATGATGCGGCCGGCCAGCGCGCTCATGGCCCACAGGTAGAGCCGCTCGGCGTGAATGTCGCGCACGTGCCATACCAGGGGGACGCCGGCCCGGCGCGCCGCCGGCGCGGCGTAGAGCGAGGCGCGCATGACGTTGCTGTGGACGGCGCGCACACCCTCGGCGCGGATTAGCTCGCGCAGCGCGACGACGCCGCGCCGCCAGTCGCGCCCCAGCCCGGCCAGATCGCGCCGGCCGCGCAGCTTGCCCAGCGGGAGAGGGTAGACGGCCGCGCCGGCGGCCTCGGCGGCCGGCCCCAGCGGCCCATCGGCGTTGCAGGCCAGAAGCGGCGCATAGCGCCGACGATCCAGCCGGTGCAGCAAGACCAGCAGGCTCTCCTCGGCCCCGCCCAGCCA
>CAIQJD010000978.1 GCA_903872005.1 uncultured bacterium
AGGGTGTTGGCCGTCGCCGGCGCAATGATCATCAGGTCGGCCGCCTGGCCCAGGGAGACGTGGGCGATGTCGGTATCGCGCAACAGCGCCCACATATCTACGCTGACTGGCCGGTGCGTGAGCGCCTGAAAGGTCAGCGGGCCGACGAATTTGGCTGCGCCCTCGGTCATCACCACATCCACGACCGCGCCGGCCTTCACTAGCCGGCTGGTCAGGTCGGCGGCCTTGTACGCGGCGATGCCGCCGGTCACGCCCAGGACGATGCGCTTGCCGTGCAGGTTCATGGCGTCGCTCCCTACTGTGTCAATTCTGGTTCAGTTCCCAGATGATTCGCAGGCCATCCAGCGTCAGCCAGGGGTCAATCGCGTCAATCACGGTCGTCTGCGCGGCGATCAGCTCGACCAGCCCGCCGGTGCCGATGACCTTCATATTCGCGCCCAGCTCGCGCTTGAAGCGCGCTGTCAGCCCTTCCACCATGCCGGCGTGGCCCAGCAAGATGCCGGACTGCATCGCCTCGACGGTGTTGGAGCCGATGGCCTTGGGCGGCAGCGCCAGGTCAATGCGTGGCAGGCGCGCCGCGCGCAGGAAGAGCGCCTCGGCTGAGGCGCGCGGGCCGGGGGCAATGGCCCCGCCCAGGTAATCCCCTTCGGCCGAAATGGCGTCGAAGGTGGTGGCGGTGCCGATGTCCACGACGCACGCCGGCCCGCCGTACTTGCGGAAGCAAGCCGCGGCGTTGGCGATGCGATCCGCGCCCACTTCGCGCGTGTTGTCAATGCGGATACGCACGCCGGTCTTAACGCCGGCAGAGACGATCAGTGGCGTGATGCGGAAGTAGCGCCGGCACATCTCGTCGAACCAGCCGGTGAGCGGCGGCACCACGCTGGCGACGCAGATGCTCGTGATGGACTGCGCCGGCACGCCGCCGTGCGCCAGCAGGTTCAGGATCGTGATGCCATACTCGTCGGGCATGCGGTTGTGGTCGGTGGAGATGCGCCAATGCGCGGTCAGCTCTTTGCCCTGATAGATGCCCAGGACGATGTTGGTGTTGCCGATGTCAATGGTCAAGAGCGACATGGCTGCCTCCTTTGAACGGCGTCATAGATCGGAGTGGACGCGCCGGCCGCGGCCGGCGATGCCCTTGTAGGCTAACATCACCGCGACGACGATGATCGCCGCGACGGCGGCTTCGGGCAAGCCCTGGACGATGGCGACGCTCAGGGCGGCCGCCGGCGTCAGCGGGAAGACCAGCCAGCCCATCTGGATGAGGAGCAGGGCTGTGCCCAGTACCAGCACCGTATTGGTCAGTGAGCCGATGACTGAGGCGACGGCCAGGGCGACGATTTCATTGAATCGTTTCAAGCCGATGTAGACCGCCCACGCCGTGACGCCGATGAACAGCCGCGGCAGGACGACCACCAGAGGGTCTTTCACCGGCACGGCCGGCGAGATCAGGCTGAAGATGCCGAAGATGAGGCCGACGAAAGCGCCCACCAGCGGCCCTTCCATGATGCCGCCAATGATGGCGGGGATGTGCATGAAGGTTACGGCGCCGGCCGGCGTCGGCACCGGCGTGAAGCCGATGGTCGCCCCCAACACTGCCGATACCGCTCCCAGCACGCCGGCCACCACGATCTTGCGAATCCGTTTGCTGTTGTCCATAGTTCCTCCCTCATCCGTGTGAATCGAGCGTCGTCAGAATGGGAGCCGGCGCGCGTAAAGAATCAGGCACGCCGCGCCGGCCGTCGCCAGAACCAGGACGACGATGTCGCTGGGGCGCATCTGCAATTGCGCCAGGCGGGTGCGGCCGCGTCCGCCGGTATAGCAGCGGGCTTCCATGGCTACAATCAAATCCTCAGCGCGGGCAAAGGCATCCAGAAAGAGCGGGACGACGAAGACCAGCGCGCTGCGCGCGATGTGGATGAAGCTGAAGCGCCCGCCGGCAGCCACGCGCGCCCCGCGCGACGCCTGCGCTTTCATGATCGTCTCCATCTGTTCTGCCAGGAGCGGCACGAAACGCAAGGTGATTGCGCCGACCAGGGAGATTTCGTGGGCCGGCACGCCGAGCCGGGCGAAGGGTCGCAGCATATCCTCAATGGCGTAGGTGATCTGGGCCATGGGCGTGGCGTTGGTCAAGAGGCTGACCAGGACGGTCAAGTCCATGAAGCGCAACAGGGAGACGACGGCCATCTGCACGCTGCGCGTGCTGACGTAGAAGATGCCCCAACGCCAGATGGTCACGTTGGGCAGGGTGGTCGTCACGGCCATGTCGCCGAAGAAGAGGATCTGAAAGAGTGCCAGCACGATCAGCACCGGCGCGACCGGTCGCACGCCGCCCAGGATGTAGCGCAGGGGCAGGCCGGCGACCCCGATCAGTCCCAGGCAGAGCAGGGAAAGCAGCCCATTTGCCAGATACGAGGTATTCACCGTCAGAGCGGCGATCAGGGCGATCACCAGCGTGATCTTGACGCGCGCATCCAGGCGGTGGATGAACGAATCGCCGGGCAGGTATTGCCCGATGGTGATGTGTCTCAGGACGGCAAAATCTTGCATAGCTCCTCCACGGCCGCCGGCAGCGTCACGGCGCGGGCGTCCAGGGCATGGCCGCGCCGGCGCAGGGCGCACAGGGTC
>CAIQJD010000979.1 GCA_903872005.1 uncultured bacterium
GCCGCGACTTCACCATCAACACCCTGGCGATCTGCCTGAACGGGGCGCGCTATGGCGCGTTGCTCGACTTCTACGGCGGCGAAGCCGATTTGCGGCGCGGCCTGATCCGCGTACTCCACAGCCTCAGCTTCATCGAAGACCCGACACGCATGCTGCGCGCCGCGCGCTTCGAGCAGCGCCTCGGCTTCCGCATCGAGCCGCGCAGCGAAGACCTCATCGGCCAGGCCCTCGACCTGCTCGGCCGCACCAGTGTCGAGCGCGTGCGCCACGAGCTGTACCTGATCCTGGCCGAAGCAGAGCCGGAACGGGCATTGCGCCGGCTGGCCGAGCTGGGCGTCCTCCGTCAGATCGCCGCGCCCCTGCAGGCCGACGACTGGCTCGCCGAGCGCTTTCGCCGGGCGCGTCAGGAGAGCCGCCGGCTCACGGACGCCGGCATCTTCCCGGCCGACGCCTTCCGCCTCGAAGGGCTATACATCGCCCTGCTAACATACCGCCTCGAGCCGGCCGCGGCCGCCCAGTTCCTGGAAGGCATGCACATCTACAAAGAGGACTGCGCCATCGCCTATCAGGCATTGGACGTGCGCGCCGCGCTCCCGACCCTTTCGGCCGAGCGGCTCAAGCGCAGCGAAATCTACGCTCTGCTAGAAAAGATCAGCGAGCCGGCCCTCTGCGCGGCCTATATCGCCAGCGATTCGTGGCTGGCGCGCCAGCGCATCGAGCTATTCCAGCGCCGGCTCAAGGTCCTGCGCCCCATCACCGACGGCAAAGCGCTCAAGAAGCTGGGCCTCACGCCCGGCCCGCGCTACGGCCAACTCATTGAGCGGCTGCGCGCCGCCTGGCTCGACGGCGAAGTGGAAGACGAAGCCGGCGAGCGCGCCCTGCTCGACACACTATTGCGCGAGAACGAGCCATCAGCGATCAGCGATCAGTAATCGGCTTTCAGCCGTCCGAGCAAAGATAACACCCTCGGAGAATACGGCGTTCCGAATCTGACTGCTGAAAGCTGAGCGCTCTTTTTGGAGGAGATATGACGGACGAGACAATCACCTACGATCTGGCAATCATCGGCGGCGGGCCGGGCGGATATGTGGCTGCCATCCGCGCCGCCCAACTGGGGGCCAAAGTTGCCCTCATCGAAATGGAACGCGTCGGCGGCACCTGCCTCAACTGGGGCTGCATCCCCACCAAGGCCATGGTCAGCCAGGCCGAAGTCTATGAGCACACCCTGCGCGCGGCCGAATACGGCGTGGACATCGAAGGGACGCCGCGCGTCAACTTCGCCCGCTTCATGCAGCGCAAAGACGAAGTCAAAGAGACCCTGGTGCGCGGCGTCGAAGAACTGATCAAGGGGCACGGCATCAAGCTCTTCACCGGCCGAGGGCGCATCACCTCGCCGGCCACCGTGCTGGTCAATGGCGAAACCGAAGTCGCCTGCCGCAAAATGATCATCGCCACCGGCAGCGTCGAAGCGCGCGTCCCCATCGCCGGCGCAGACCTGCCCGGCATCGTCACGTCGCGCGAGCTGCTGCAAATCACCACACAGCCCAAGGAGCTGGTCGTCATCGGCGGGAGCGTCGTGGGCGTCGAATTTGCCAGCATCTTCGCCGCCATCGGCACGAAGGTGCATATCGTCGGCCGCAAGACCTTCCTGAAAGACACCGATGACCAGCTTGCCAAGCGCTACCAATCCTTGTTGGCGCGTCAGGGCGTAGACATCACCATCGGCGTGGACTTCAAGCAGATCACCCAGACGGACGCCGGCCGCTTGCGCGTCGAATACGAGCGCAAGGGCAAAGCCGGCGCGGCCGAAGGCGACCTGCTCCTCCTTTCCACCGGCCGCTGGCCCTACACCGACGGACTCGGCGCGCCAGAACTGGGCATCGCCATGGAAGGGCGCACCATCAAAGTCAACACCCGCATGGAGACGAACGTCCCCGGCATCTACGCCATCGGCGACGTCATTGGCGGCTACCAACTGGCGCATGTGGCATCCTACGAAGGCGAAGTCGCCGTCGAGAATGCCCTGGGCCACACCCGCGAGGCCGACTATCGCGCCGTGCCGGCCTGCATCTTCACCATGCCTGAAATCGCCAGCGTCGGCCTGACCAGTTCCGATATCAAAGAGAAGGGCATAGACGCCGTCGTCGAGCGTTTCCCCTTCACCATCAATGGCCGCTCCCTGGCGATGGGCGAAACCGAAGGCCAGATTCGCATGATCTGCGAAAAAGGCTCCGGCAAGATCCTTGGCGTGCACATCATGGGCCCGCACGCCTCTGACCTGATTGCCGAAGCGACCCTGGCGATTCAGGCCGGCCTGACCGCCAAAGACCTGGCCGACACCATCCACGCCCACCCCACGGTCCCCGAAGTGGTGATGGAAGTGTCGAAAGCCGGCGCCTACGGCGAAGCCATCCACTATCGCAAGCTCTGATCTCATTCGCCGCATCTGGTCAAAGCCCGTGGTGATCCCCCAACCCCACGGGCTTTGCGCATACTTGACAGAAAGGCTCCCATGCAGTATACGATTGCTATCATGAAGTGTATGTCTGTAGTACGCTGCATGTCGGAGTAACCATGCATGGCGCAGCAATTGTTGCCGCGTAACCGGCCTTCAGGGCAACTGCCAGTTGACGTCAACGCCCTGGAACGCATCAGCGACATCGTCATCATCTCCAACGCCGATCACAAATTGACGCACTGGAGCGACTCAGCGGCGCGCCTGTACGATCTGCCGGCGGAGCAGGTGATGGGACTGTCGCTGGATGCCATCTTCCTCCGCCTCGGCGCGTCCCCCGATCAGCTCCAACAGGCCGCCGAACAGTTGGCCGCCGGCGGCTGCTGGCACGGCGATGTATTCCACCGCCGGCCAGACGGCAACCGCATCTGCCTCGATATGTGCATCGCGCAGCTCAACGGCCCCGACGGAACGACGACGGGGAGTCTGATCCTGGGCCGCGATGTGACCCAGCGGGCATTGACGGAAGAGGCTCTGCATCGAACGACGGAGCAGCTTCGGACTCTGTTTGAAGCGCTGCCGGTGGCCGTGATTGGCATGAATATGCGCGGCGAAGTGGAGATCTGGAGTCGCCAGGCGGAACTTCTCTTCGGTTGGACGACAGAGGAAATGCTGGGGCAGACCATAGACCGCATCATCCCCCCCGGCGAGCAAGCGCCCTTGCCGATAGCCCGCTCGGAGCGCGCAACAGAGAAAGTAGTCGCCGGCGCAGATGTCAAGCGCGTCTGCAAAGATGGCGCCACCATTGACGTGACGGCCTGGACGGCATCCATCAACGATGCCGCGGGCAAGACCGTGGCCGAGCTGGCTATCTATGCCGACGCCACCGCCCGTCGGAAACTGGAGCGCCAACTTTTCCAGGCCCAGCGCATGGAAAGCATCGGCCAGCTTGCCGGCGGCATCGCCCACGACTTCAACAACCTGCTCACTTCCATCATCGGCAATGCTACCTTCGCCCGCGATGCCCTGCCCATCGGCGATCAGACCCGCAGCGACGTCGAGAGCATCCTGAGAGCGTCGTCCAAGGCCGCCAGTCTGACCCGGCAACTACTGGCTTTCTCGCGCCGGCAGATGCTGGATCCGCAACCCACCGATCTCAATGAATTGATCCTCAGCCTCGACAAAATGCTCCGCCGCCTGATTGGGGAAAACATCGAAGTAACGGTATTGCCCCAAAGCAACTTGGGCCGCGTCCTCGCCGACCCTGGACAGATCGAACAGGTGATCATCAATCTGGCAGTCAACGCGCGCGATGCCATGCCGGCCGGCGGCAAGCTCACCATCTCCACCGCCAACGTCCTCCTGGATGAAGCATTCGTAGCGTCCCATGTCGGGGCGACGCCGGGCGAGTTCGTCATGTTTGCGATCAGCGACACAGGCTGCGGATTGAGCGACTATGCCCGGGCGCACCTGTTCGAGCCATTCTTTACCACCAAGGAGTTCGGCAAGGGGACCGGACTCGGTCTCGCCACCGTTTTCGGCATCATCAAACAACACAACGGCAACATCTGGGTGGAGAGCAAGCCCAACGAAGGCGCGACCTTTCGCATCTACCTCCCCCGGCTATCTGAAGCAGAATCTCAGGCGCGGCAAAGCAGGCTGTCGCCGGCAGCCAGCAAGAGACACGAGACCATCCTGTTGGTGGAAGACGAGTACAACGTGCGTACGCTGGCGGCGCGTACCCTGGCCGGCTATGGCTACAAGATCCTGGAGGCCGGCCACGGCGAAGAGGCGCTCCGAGTGGCTCGCGCCCACAAGGGAACCATTCACCTGCTGCTCACCGACATCGTCATGCCCATTCTGGGCGGGCAAGAACTGGCGACCCAATTGCGCCAGGAACGGCCACGCATGCGCGTCCTGTTCATGTCGGGCTACCTGGACCAGACCGCCCTGCCTGACTGGCTGCAACAACCAGGCGTCGCGTGCATCCAGAAACCGTTCTCCGACGAAGCCCTGTGCGAGAAGGTCCGCGCAACGCTGCATGCCCGCCTGACACCCACGTCGCGCCGTTAGCCGGCCGGCGCCGCCAGCCCTCCGGCCAAACGCGGCCGGCCATTACATCAAATCGCCCAACGGCCCCAAGTTGAGATTGAGTTCCTCCCCTTCCAGCCCGAAGACGATCTTCAAGTCCTCCATGCGCTGATCCAGCTTCATGAACGTGACGCCCAGGCGCTCAATCTCCTCATCATTCAAGGAACCGCCCTCCATCCGGCGGAGCGCCTGCCGCTCCAGCAGCCGGCGCAACAGTTCGATCACCGTCAGAGTGAGCTTGGCCAGGCCGCGTTCCACACCGTCGGGGTCAGCATTCACGTGCCTCGGTAACAGGCTGCGGGAGCGCTCCAACTCGCCGGCAAACTCGCTCAACGAGCCGCTATCATACAGCACCTTGTCATCCACATCGAGAATCTGACTGCTCACGTCGCTCTCCTATTCGCTTGGCGAGGCGTCGGCCGTCACAAAGCTGTAGGCCGGCCACGGGCCAGTGCACATAAATTCCAACGTCGGATAATGGCCGCGCAGCGCTTCCACACGGGCGCGGAACGACGCTGCCTCGCCCCGTTCCACCAGATACGCCCCGGTCATCAACATGCGGGGCGTGGTCAAAACCTGCAAGGCGCTGTCACGGGTCGCGGCGGCCAACGCAATGTGAATCTCAGCCGACAGAGCTTTGGCGCGGTCACGACTGGCGTTCTGCCGGCGCACCTGCTCCAATCGGGCCAGCAAATACTCCCGGCCTGTGGCCGCGCTGACTGGCGCTAGGGCCGGCTCGGCCGCCGCAGGATCATCCCACAACACACGCACGCTCAGCTCCACGCGCCCGCGGACGCGATTCAAGTCCGCCACAAACTGCGCGTAACGCCTGCTCAAGAGCGCACGGACGGCCGCCGCGTTCGGGAAGACCGTGCCGAAGCGCGCCGGCAAGACCGCCCGGCTCTCCAGCAGGCTTTCCGCCACTGCCTCATGCGCCAGCATATTCGGCCAGGAGCGCTCGACTTCTCCGCCGGCCGACTCCCCCACGACCGCGATAATCTCCTCATAGCTGACGCCGAAGGGGGTCTGCCCCCCCAGTCCGGGGCCGGCCTGCACCATCGGCGCCGGCCCATCAGCAATGGCATACAAATACAGCCGGCTCACGGGCGATACTCCACGTCGCCCTCGACGCCGGCGCCAACCTGCAGGCGCAAGGCTGCCGACTTCCGCATTTGCTCCGCGGTCTCCACGGATGTAAGCATCACTTTCACGCCCAAATAGATGAGGTCTATGTCCGCCACAGAAATGGTCACGTCACCCCACACAATGACGCCCTTGTTGAGAATACGATCCAGCAGATCCAGAAGCGTGACCTCTTTCTCTCTAGCTGTCTGCTCCGTCATGCGCGGATTCCTCCATCGAGCCAATGGTCACGAAGTGGTACGGAGGCCACGGCCCAACCATCTCAAAAGTGAAGCCGGCCGGGCCAAAGCGCGTCTGCAAATCCTCAAGCGCCGCATCGAAACGGGCGCGTTCTGCCGTGGCGATCAGATACGAGCCGTTCACCGTCATGTCATCCGTGCGTTTCGTGACACTGCGGCTCTGCAAAGGCCCCAGATGCGAACCCGCCGCCGCCGCGCTCAGGCGGTCATGACACTCCTGGGCGACGCTGTCCACAAACCGTTCAGCCTCCTCCTGCGCCAGATCCTCCACTTTCTTCTTCAGGAAATAAGCCGCCCCGTCTGACTTGCCAGCCAGTTTCGCCCGCCCCTCGCGCACGCGCTCACTGGTCTCTGCCACTTTGCGCGTCACCGCCGCATCATCGCGATAGACCCGCACGCTCCACTCCTGTCGCCCACGCAGGCTTTCCAATGCCGTCGTGAACTCCTCGAGGCGGCTCGCCAAAATGGCCTGAACGCCGGCTTCGGACCTGTAGATGGTGCAGAAGCGCATCGGGATCAGCGTGCATGACGCCAGCACCGTGTTGAGGACCTCCTGATGCAGGCGCGCCTTCTCTTCCACCCAGGCCAGGTCTTGCAGTCGGCCCTCCAATTCCTCCTGACCGAATTCGCTCAGCCGCACCTGGCTGACCACAGCCTGCAAGGGGCCATGCGTAATGGTATACACGCCATATTCGGGATCCATGCCGCTCGCCGGCCAGACCATTCTCTCGCCCGCGCCCACGACGCCATACACGTAATATCCGCAGCCGGCGTCGCCGGCGCTCTCGACCGGCGTCGGCTGGGCCGCGCTGGCAACGGCCGGCGCGCCGCGCATCTGCGATAACTTGCCCTCGTTCTGCGCGATCTGGCGACGGATCGCCTCAACCTCCTGGCGCAGCGCCTCTGCATCGGCCTCGCCAGACGATACGGAGGCCGGCGCGGCTTCCGGCGTCGGAGCGCGCGCTGGCGCGACCTCTGCTCTCGGCGCGCTGGTCGGCGCGGCTTCCATCGTCGGCGCGCTGGCCGGCGGCATCGGCGCTATTGCGTCAGCCGGCTGGCACAGTTCGTCCAACATACCAGTCGCCCGCGCCAACATGGCCGCGATCATCATCTCTTTCAGTCTGGCCCGCACTTCGATCAATGCTTCCGCGCGCGCCGCGGCGACGATTTGCGCCAACTCTTCGTCGCTCACCCCACAAGCCAATGCTCCCAGATCGCTCAGGTCGTCATGCCGCATCATCGCCATAGATTGCCTCTGCCACTTCATGCAAGCCGCGCAAGCCAGTAATCTCGTGCGTCAGGAGCGGCGCTGTTGTCAGCGGCAGCCCTTGCCGGCTCAGCGCTGCTAGATAGCGCAACTGTTCGGCCCGGCGCGCCGCGCAAAACGCGCAATCGTTCTTCGGGACGGTCATATTGACGACGACGGAGGCGCAGGCGATAGAAAGCTGCTTCAGCCGCTCCAGGAGACGCTCGGTCTCTTGCACCGCCATCGCCTCTGGGATCGTGACCGCCACGAACTGACACCGGCGCGGGTCCGTCAGCATGCCTTGCACCGCACGCAACTGCTTCGATTTCTCGCGCAACAGCTCCCCGACCTGCACCAGATTCACGACCCCCTGATACTTTAACAGCAGCTTGAAGAACGTGTTGAACCACTGGCGCATAACGCCGGGCATTTCCAGGAAGCGCAAGGCGTGGCCGGTCGGAGCCATGTCCAGGATGTAGCGCGAGAATCGCCCTTCTTGCACCAGGTCCATGATCTTCATCAGCGCCATCAGCTCATCCAGCCCCGGCGGAGCCAGCGACATCAGCTCTTCCATGACCTGGCGCTCGAACGGGGTATCCATGCCATCTGACATGAACGCGCCGAAGGCTTCGTCAATCTCCCCGGTGTAGGTCTGCTTCAGCTGTTCCATCAGCCGGCCGGCGTCCATCTCCAGCGCATAGAGACCCTCTGCGCCGGCCACCGGCGTGATGGCGTCTCCGATATTCTGTTGCAGGCTATCCGCCAGCGAATGGGCCGGGTCGGTGGAGAAGAGCAGAGTATCGCCGGCCGCCTTGCCGGCAGTCTGCGCCAGGCGCAGCGCGGTCGCCGTCGCCACCGTCGTCTTGCCCACGCCGCCCTTGCCACCGAAGATAACCAGTTGCGCGGCGCGCAGCGCAGGCAGCGCATCTCGGCCGGCGCTCAAAGGGACCGACTCCGTCACTTGCTGCGGCGCATCCCACGCCGGCGTGGCTCCCAACAGCGCCTCGGCATAGCGTTCCAGTCCCACGACCCCGCGCACCTCGCCCGGCCACAGCGGCATCTCCAGGATCTTCATGCCGGCGAAACGCTGATGGATCTCCTGCAACCGCGGGGCCTGGTTGTCCCACCGCGGCGCGCACAGGTCGCACGCCCTTGCGCCGGCCACACGATTCACGACCAAGGTGTGCGCCGGGACGCCAAGTTCGCGCAGCGTATCCAGCAGCCGGCCGGTCTCCGCAATGCTCATCGTCTCCGGCAACATGACCGGCACGAACTCGGTACGCAGGTCATCGTGCAACAAGCCGCGCAGCCGGCCCAGGTCCGTCCCCATCCGCTTGAGGAACGCATCCGCCTCATCGGGGCGATAGCGCCCGAACATGGAAACCATGTAGCGATGCTTCGCCAGCATGAGGTCCAGGAGGTGCAGCCACTGTTTCAGCGTGTCCGGCATAGCCAACAGGCGCAGGGTATGCCCGGTGGGCGCCGTGTCCATGATCACCAGATCGTACTGTACGCCCTGCACCACATCGGCGATCTCAAAAATCGCCATCAGCTCGTCCAGGCCGGGCAGCGATAGCTCGAAGAGTTTGGAGATGTCGTCTTGATCGAAGAAGGTGCCGCGATTCCAGATCGTCCGCATGACGCTCTCGTAACGCTGGTTGAACTTCTCCATCCGATGAGTGGTATCCATCTCCCACGCCAGGAGCTGCGGATAGCCGGCGATGGGCGTGAGCTGATCGCCAATCGGCTGCGCGAAACCATCGCTCAAAGAGTGCGCCGGATCGGTGGAGACCACCAGGATCCGCCGATCCGGCGTGTGCGCGGCGCGATAGAGCGCCGCGGCCGCCGCCGTAGTCGTCTTGCCCACACCGCC
>CAIQJD010000980.1 GCA_903872005.1 uncultured bacterium
AAGCCGAGGAAGAGATCGCCCGCCGGCTGAAATAGGCGCCGGGCCGGCCGAGAAATCACCGGCCGGGGATTTGACACCGCATCGCCCGTATGTTAGTATCTGACCCATCCGCCGGCCGGCGCCGGCGCATCTTCTCGCACAAGGATCACAGACGGCCCCGCCATGTATCCGCGCAGTGAAATCTTGTTTCCACATAGCTGCATCACCGGCTTGCGCCCTTTGCTTGACGCCCCCTGGGTCAAGTTGATTGACGCTACCCTGGCGCAAAACGAGGGGAGCGATGACGACCTGACCTTTTCGCTCATGATGATTCGCTTCTGCGGCTGTTTGAATTGCGACATGGGCAGCTACAAGGCGTCTTTGGGCTGCGACATCTGTTCGCAGCGCGCCGTGGCCGGCGTCAAGGGCGGCAGCGCGTCTTTGATGAAGCGTCTGGAGCGGGCACGCGACGAATTGGCGCGCTATCGCGCCGGCGAGGGCCTGTCGGACGAAGAGTAGGCCGGCGCATGGCGCGTTTCCCCTCCCCCCTTCTCTCAACGCATGGTCACGGGCCGTTCCTTCTTGGGAACCGGGTCGTTTGGCGCTATGCAAGATTTCGTGTATACTGAATCGCATAGAGCCGGCATTTTGCAACTATAAGGAGATGACGCGGTGAAGGTTTCCTGCCTCCAAGATCGTCTTGCCAAAGGATTGAGCATCGTCGGCCGCGCGGTGACCAGCCGCAGCGTCCTCCCCGTGCTCTCCAACATCCTCATTGCCAGCGACCAGGCCCGCATCAAGCTGGCTGCCACCAACCTGGAAATCGGCATCAATTGTTGGATTGGCGGACGCGTCGACGAGGAAGGGGCCACGACCGTGCCGGCGCGGCTCCTGGGCGAATTCGTCAATTCCCTGCCGCGCGAAGCGCGCGTCGATATGGCGCTGGACGTGCGGACTCAGACGCTCAACCTGCGCTGCGCCCAACACGACGCCCGCATCAAGGGCATTGACGCCGCCGAGTTCCCGCTCATCCCCACCGGCGACGGCGATGCGCCTATCAGCGTGGACGCCGCCGGCTTCCGCCGCGTCATCGAGCAGGTGCTGTTTGCGGCCGCCACCGACGAGAGCCGGCCGATCCTGACCGGCGCGCTGATTAAGTTCGATGGCGAGCGCATGTTGATGGCCGCCGCCGACGGGTTCCGCCTCTCGGTGCGCGAGATGACCCTGAACCGGCCGGCGCCGGCGCCCCTGAGCGTCATCGCGCCGGCGCGCGCCCTCAACGAGCTGGCCCGCATCATCGGCCAGGTGAACCTGGGCGACAACGGCGCGCTGGACCTGATCGTCACGCCCAGCAAGAGCCAGATCGTCTTCCAGTTGCGCGGCGCCGAGCCGAGCGTCACCATCGTCTCGCAGCTCATCGAAGGCAACTTCCCCGACTATCGCGCCATCGTCCCCACCACCCACACCGCCCGCACCGTGGTGGATACGGCCGCCTTCCTGGAAGCAGCCAAGCTGGCCTACCTCTTCGCCCGCGACGCCGCCAATATCGTGCGCCTGACCATCACGCCGGGATCAGAGCTGGGGCCGGGCGTCTTACAGGTGGCGGCCAATTCGGCCGAACATGGCGACGACACGTCGGATTTGCCGGCGCTCATCGAGGGCCAGCCCATGGAGATCGCCTTCAACGGGCGCTATCTGATTGATGCGCTTTCGGCCATGGATGAGCCGGAAGTCGTGCTGGAAACGGTCTCCTCGGCGCGGCCGGGCAAGCTGACGCCCAAAGGCGACACGTCCCTGATGTGCGTCATCATGCCGATGCACATTACGCCGCGCTGACGCGCCGCAGACCAGACAGCCAACAGGCAGCATACAGGCAGCACATAGATGGAAAAGGAGCCACACTCATGACCACAGCGCCAAAACTGACGGCAGCGACCTTGAAAGGCCCGTGGGCCGGCGTCACGCTCTCCTGGAATGAAGACTATTCTTTCGACGAAACCTCGTTTCGCCGCAACCTGCGCCGGCTCGCCACCTTCGACGTGCCGGGCATCTACACCACCGGCAGCACCGGCGAGTTCTACGCCCTGGACTGGCCCGAATTTCGCCGCATGGTGGATATCTTCTTTGAGGAAGTCGGCCCCACGGGCAAGCCAACCCAGATCGGCTGCTGCGCCGACGACACGCGCGACGTGCTGCGGATGGCCGAGTATGCGGCCAGCAAGGGCGCCGGCGGCATCCAGTTCGTCCTGCCCTACTGGATGGATTTGACCGACCGCGAGATTCGCCAGTACTTCAAGGACGTCTCGCGCGCCGTGCCCAACACGCCATTGATCCACTACAATATCCCGCGCGCCAAGCGCTTCTTGACCGGCCCGGAATACCGCAAGCTGCTGGAAGTGACGCCGAACCTGATCGGCGTCAAGTTCACCTTCGCCGGCAGCAACTTCGGCCTCTTGCAGCAAGCCTTGCAGATTACGCCGGAGCTGTCCTACTTCGTCGCCGAAAACTTCCTGATTTCGGCCATGATGCTGGGGGCGCGCGGCTCGTACAGCTCAGTGGTCTGCACCAACCCGCATTTCATGCTCCAGATGTTTGAGCTGGGCGAAAAGCGCCAATGGGAAGAGGCGCTGAAGATGCAGGGGACGCTGGTGGCCTTCTTCCGCGATCTGGAAGCGGTGGCCGAACAGTGGGGCCTGGGGCTGATGGATCCCATCACCGACAAGGGTTTGGGCGTCGCCAGCGGCCTGCTGGTGGGCAGCCAGCGCATTCGCCCGCCGTACATCGGCTGGACGGACGAAGAGATCGTTAAGGTGCGCGGCTGGCTCCAGAAGAGCTATCCGCAGTTGATGGCGCCGGCCGTGTAGGCCGATCCGAGCGGGCAAGAGGATACGCGCACGTGAAGATGAAATTGCTGATGAGTTGGGATATTCGGCCCGGGCTGGATAATGCGTATTTCAACTTTGTGGTGCATGAGTTCGCGCCGGCCATGAGTCGCCTCGGCCTGAAGCCCATCGAAGCCTGGTATACGGTCTATGGCGAAGCGCCGCAGATCCTCACCAGCGCCGAGGCGGACGATTCCGAGGAGATGGAGCGCATCCTGCAAGACAAAGAGTGGCAGCGCATGAAGCAGAAACTCCTGACTTACGTCCTGCATTTTCGTCAGAAAGTCGTGCCATCCAGCGACCGCTTCCAGTTGTTGTGAGCGGCCCGCCGGCGTAGAAGTCAGCCGCGCGGCAAGGCAAACAAGAATCAGCCCCTCCTGAATAACAGGAGGGGCTGAACCTACATCTGATTACGGTTGCGCGTCAGAGCGACGCGGGTCATTTTTCGGCGGCCGGGGCCGGCGCGGGCGTTGGCGTCACTGCGGCGGCCGGGGCGCTCTCGGTCTTGGCGCTCTCTTCGCCGGGCTTGTCGGCCGTGGCCGCTTTCTTCTCGCCGGGCAGCGCCGTGGGCGACTTGGAGCGGCTGTCGGTGCAATACCAGCCAGAGCCTTTGAAGACGATGCCGACCGGCTGCAACACCCG
>CAIQJD010000981.1 GCA_903872005.1 uncultured bacterium
CCATGGCCACAGGCTACGCCTATGACCCGATCTTCCTGGAACACGACCGGCCCGACCACCCGGAGAGCGCCGAGCGCCTGCGCGCGATCTGGGCCGAGCTGGACGCCGGCGGCCTGACGCCCCTCCTCACGCCGCTGCCGGCCGGCGACGCCCCCCTGGAGCTGCTCCAAAGCGTTCACACCGAAGAATACCGCCGGCGTTTGGAGCAATTTGCCGGGCGCGGCGGCGGCGACCTCGACGCGGATACCTATGTCGGACGCCAGTCCTATGCCGCGGCGCGCCGCGCCGCCGGCGCGGCCAGCGCCGCCGTAGACGCCGTGCTGGATGGCGTCGTCGCCAACGCGTTCGCCCTGGTGCGCCCACCCGGCCATCACGCCCGGCCGGCGCGCGGCATGGGCTTCTGTCTCTTCAACAATGTCGCCATCGCGGCGCGCGCGGCGCGACAACGCGGGCTGCGCCGCGTCCTGATCGTGGACTTCGACGTGCATCACGGCAATGGGACGCAAGAGATCTTCTTGGAAGAAGACGAAGTCCTCTTCTTCTCCACGCACCAGTACCCCTACTACCCCGGCACCGGGCATTGGCGCGAGATCGGCGCCGGCCGCGGCGAAGGCTTCACCGTCAATGTTCCGCTGGCCCCCGGCGTGGGCGATACCGGTTTCGGCGCCATCTGGGAAGCGCTCCTCGGCCCGGTCGCCCGGCGCTACCGGCCGGAGCTGATCCTGGTCTCGGCCGGCTACGACGCCCACTGGGACGACCCGCTGGCGGCGCTGAACCTCTCCCTGGCCGGCTACGCCGCGCTCTGTCGCGGCCTGCGCGATCTGGCCGACGAGCTGTGCGCCGGCCGGCTGGTCTTCTGCCTGGAGGGCGGCTATCACCTGGGCGTCCTCTCTCACGCCGTCGCCAACACCTTCCGCATCCTGCTGGGCCAGGACGACGCCGCGCTGCGCGATCCCTTCGGGCCGAATCCGCAGCCGGAACGCGCCATCGGCGACTACGTGGAGCAACTGCGCGCCTTCTTCGGCCTCTCCGAGAGTCATCAGGCATAAAGGGACAAGAGCATGGGGACGAAAGAAGCGGAACGCCGGCGGGTCCTGGTCGTGGATGATGAGCCGCGCATGGTGCGCTTCGTGCGGATGAACCTGGAACTAGAGGGATTCGCCGTCAGCGAGGCCGGCAATGGCATCGAGGCGCTCGAAAAGGTGCGCCAGGACCTGCCCGATCTGGTGCTGCTGGATGTCATGCTGCCGGAAATGGATGGCTTCGAGACCCTGCGCCAGATTCGCCAATTCTCCACCATTCCGGTCATCATGCTCACCGCCAAGGGCGAAGAAGATGATCGCATCCGCGGCCTCGACCTGGGCGCAGACGACTATGTCGCCAAGCCCTTCAGCCCGCGCGAGCTGCTCAGCCGGGTGCGCGCCGTCCTGCGCCGCTCCGAGATAGGTGCGCCGGCCGGCGGCCACGCCCCCATCCAGATTGACGCCGACTTGCAGGTGGACTTCCATAGCCGCGCCGTCACCGTGCGCGGCGCGCAGGTCAAGCTGCGCCCCACGGAATATCGCCTGCTCTACCATCTGGTCAATAACGCCGGCTGGGTAATGACCCACGAGATGCTGCTATCCAAAGTCTGGGGCTACGAGTATCGCGACGACCAGCAGATCTTGCGCCTGTACATCACCTACCTGCGCCAGAAGATCGAACCTGATCCGGCGCACCCCAAATACATCCTCACCGAGCGCGGCGTCGGCTACCGCTTCGTGGACTACAAGAAAGCGCCGGCCGAACGGTAGCGCCGGCGCGGATCTCTGCGTGGCCCGGCGGCCATCTCACGGCAGATACACGCTGCGCCCCTCCAGCGCATAGCGCAACGGGCCGGCCGTCGCCACCAGCCAGCGGATGTACTCGTTGACCCCCTCTTGCATATCCACATAGAGGTCCGCGCGATTCACGCCGGCGGCGAAGGGCGTCCAGCCGTCTTGCCCGCCGGCCAGGAAGTTGTTCGTGACCACGCGGTAGACATGCGCCGGCTCCAACGGCAGCCCATGCGCCTGCGCCTGCTCCGCGCCCCAGCGCGCCGGCGTGCGGCAGCGGCAATCGTTGCGCCACTGCCAGGTCAGCCCCGACGTCTGCAACATCCCTTTGGACAGACTGGCGCTTTGGTCGAGCAACTCCTGCAACTGCGCGCCGGTCAAATCCATGACGTACAGCGTATTGCCGAAGGGGAGGACGTTGAAGGTCGCGCCCCAGGTGATGGTGAAGGGGAGCGTCCCGCCGGCCGGCGGCTCGATGTCGTCGCGCAGGCCGCCGGGATTGGTCAGGGCGATCTCCACGGAGCCGTTCACCGCCCCATCGTCCCAGGCGTCGGCCTTCCAGCGCATCCCATCGGCCACCAGATTGCCCAGGTTGGACTCGTCATTGTAGTCGCGCGTCAGGCGCACGGCCGATAGTCCCACCGGCTGCTCAATCAAGGGGCGCACCTGCGCTGCCCAGTAGTCCACGCGCGCCGCGATGCCCGCGTCGGCCGGCGCGCCGGCGCTGACGCTGATCAGGCGATGCGCCGCGAAACGGGCGCGCCCGTTGGCGAAGAGCAGCTCCGTGCGCCCCAGCCACAGGCCATGATAGCCGGCCTGCACGATGTGCGTCGGCCCAACCGTCAGATGCACCGGCGTCGGGCTATGCTCGTGGCCGCCAATGATCAGCGTCGCCGGCTTGCCGGCGTCAAGCAGCTCCTGGGCAATCCGCCGCGTCCCCTTGTGCGGGCCGCTGTCATCTGGCCCGATGTGGGCGAGCAGAATCACATTGCCGGCCTGCGCCTGCACTTCGTCGTAGTAGCGCAAGACCGCTTCCGTCGGGTCCCGAAATTCCAGGCCATCGGTCGCGCCGCGCACCGTGATGGCCGGCGTCTCGGTGGTCGTCAGACCAATGACGCCGAGAGCGAGGCCGTCGGCCGGGTCGCCGGCCGGCAGGATGACATACGGCCGCGCCCACGCCGGCGACTGCCAGGCCGTTCCGCTGATGACGATATTCGCCGCCAGCCAGGGGAAGTTCGCCTGTTGCGTCTGGCTGATGGCAACCGCCACGCCCTTGTCGAATTCGTGGTTGCCAAAAGCCGTGCCGGCCACTTGCAGCCGGTTGTAAATGTCCAGGCTGCTCTGGCCCAGGAAGAGCTGCGAGATGGGCGGCGCGCCCAGGGCGATATCGCCGGCGTCCAGCAAGACGACCTGCTGCGCGCCGGCCTCGGCGCGGATCTGGCCCAACAGGCCGGCCAGTTTGGCCGCGCCGCCGCGCCCACGGCTATCCGCCTCCAGATGGCCGTGAAAATCGTTGATGTGCAGCAGAGTGATCGTACGCAAGGAAACGGGGGCAGATTCGTAGAGAGTGGGGAAGAAGAGCCGAAAGCCTTGCGCCGGCCCATCGGCGCTGGCCGCGCCCGACAAGGCGGCGCCGGCGCAGAGCCACGCGCCGGCCAACGCCATCCAGATGAACGCAAATGGGGTACGCCTACGCATAGAAACACCCTATGAGCTGCGCGTCGCCGTCAACTCCTCACGCACGATGCGCCGTACCATCTCTTCCATCGGTTCTTGGCGTCCGTCCACGTAGTCGCGCAGGACCGCGTTGATCAAGGTCTGATAGTTGCCGCCGCCGGCCGCATGCACTTCGGCGCGAAACCATTCCAGGATATCTTCATCCAGACGAATGGTGATGCGCGTCTTGCCGCGCGGCATGGGATCAATCGGCCCGCGCACGCCTTTGCTGAAATCGTATGTCTCTTTCATGAAGCCCCCTCGTATTGCCGACGCTCATGGGGCTCGGCTCTTCGCGCTGAAATGATTCGGATCGCATCGCCACGCCACACATACACTACCACCAATAGCGGCTCAATGCATCCATTCCGACACTTACGAACCGTTCTTCGTCTGGACAATCATCCGCGACCGTGATGGCGAAGTCGTCCATGAAGATCGTGGCCGCATCCGCAAAATCAACGCCATGCTTCCTGATGTTCGCATCAGCTTTGTGCTTGTCCCATTCATATTGTGTACTCATATTGTATGTACACCTATGCACATTGTCAAGATCATTGGCTGCAAATCTGCGCCGCCTATGCAGCAGGCCGGCCCAGGTGGGCCGGCCCGTCCATTACGCATCGTCACGCTTGCCAAAAGACTGCATTGCGAGTACAATCACCCCATATCAGTGATTGCACGAGCCGCAGTTTTTCGAGGCGCAGCCGCTACACCCGCCCCCGCCGCCAGATCCGCCGGCCGCGTCGCTCTTGCGCACGGCGGCAATGCGCGACAGCTTGCGCTGCACGCGGGCGCTGCGACAGACCTGGCACTCCAAAGGCGCATCGGCCGCGCTCATCGAGCGCAGCCTGGTGAACTCGGCATGGCAATCGGCGCAATTATACTCGTAAATCGGCATCTTCCGACCTCGCATCCCAAGAATCGCCAGCATTGTACACCCGTTTCTGGTCGAGGTCAAAATGCCTGCAGAATGGGGCAAGGAGCAAGCATGAAAGATCTGACGGATCGAGCGCTCAATCTGGCCAATGTGCGCGGAGCATCCTACACGGATATGCGGATCGTGCGCCGGCTGCGCCAGACCATCGTGGTCAAGAATGGACGCGTGGAAGTCCTCTCGCAGTCCGAGAGCCAGGGCTTCGGCGTGCGCGTCATCGCCGGCGGCGCCTGGGGCTTCGCCTCTTCCAGCCGGCTGGAGCCGGCCGAAGTGGACGCCGTCGCCGCGCAGGCGCTGCAGATCGCCCAGGCCAGCGCCTACGCCAAAAAGGCCGACGCCGACATCGGGCCGGCCGTGCGCTCTCGCGGCGTCTACCGCACGCCGGTGCAGCAAGACCCCTTCCAGGTCCCGTTGGAGCGCAAGATAGACCTGCTGCTGCGCGCCAGCGCGGAGATGAGCCGGTCATCGTCCATCGTCGCTGCGGAAGCGAGCCTGGAATTCATCCGCGAGGAGAAGACCTTCGCCAACAGCGAAGGCGCTTTCGTGGAACAGACGCTCATCGAAAGCGGCGGCGGCATGGAAGCCCTGGCCGCCAACGACACGGAAGTGCAGAAGCGCTCTTACCCCAACTCCTTCGGCCGGCATCAAGGGACGGCCGGCTATGAGCTGATTGAGAGCATGGACCTGGTGGGCAACGGCGGGCGCGTCGGCGAAGAAGCGACGGCGCTGCTGACCGCGCCGCAATGCCCCAGCGGCGTGCTGACCGTCATCCTCGGCCCCACGCAGTTGGCCCTGCAAGTCCACGAATCGTGCGGCCATCCCATTGAGCTGGATCGCGTCCTGGGCAGCGAGGCTGCCTACGCCGGCACCAGCTTCCTGACCCTCGACAA
>CAIQJD010000982.1 GCA_903872005.1 uncultured bacterium
ACGCCACGCCCGACCCGCTCGACCGCCCAGGCCCTGGCCGAAACCGAGCTGCCGATGCGCGATCCGCTGGCTCTGGCGCAACGCATCCTGCGGCCGGCGCAGCCCATCCCGCGCGTCGTCAACGCCACGTCGCCGGCCTATCGCATCGGCGACCGCGCCGGCTTCTGGGTCAGCGATGGCACGCAGGCGACGCCGGTACACTTCATCCTCACCGCCACCCTGCGCTACGTCACGCCCCACGTCTATATCTGGGTGCAAGACGACTATCTGTTCGATCAGGCAACGCTGGCAAGATCGGCCGAACGCTTCGAGACCCAGACCTACCCGACCAATCGGCGCTACTTCGGCAGCGAGCCGCTGCCCGGCGTGGACAATGACCCACATCTGAGCATTCTCAACGGGCATGTCCCCGGCGTCGTCGGTTACTTCTACAGCCCCAACGAATATTCGCGTCTGGTCAACCCGTTCAGCAACGAGCGCGAAATCTTCTTCATCAATCTGGACAGCGCCAAGTTCGGCTCGACAGCCTACGATGCGGTCCTGGCCCACGAGTTCCAGCACATGATCCATTGGAACAATGACCGCAACGAAGAAGCCTGGGTGAGCGAAGGGATGTCCAAGCTGGCCGAGACGCTTAACGGCTTTTCGGTCAGCGGCCCCATCGAGAGTTTCCTGCGCCGGCCGGACACGCAGCTCACCACCTGGGCGCTACACGGCGAGGATAGCGGCCCACACTACGGCGCGTCTTACCTCTTCATGGCCTATTTCCTGCAGCGCTTCGGCGAGCCGGCCCTGGCAACGGTCAGTCAATCGGCGCTGAATGGGGGCGCCGGCTTCGATGTCGCCCTGCGCGCCGCCGGACGGTCGGAACGCTTCGATGACGTCTTCGCCGATTGGGTCATCGCCAATTACCTGAATAACGCCGCGTTGCCCGGCGGGCGCTATGGCTACCACGATGTCAAGCTCGGCCGGCCGACCGTGACCGCCACCCACGCGCAATATCCCGTGGAAGGCGCCGGCGACGTGCGCCAATACGGCGCAGACTACATCGTCCTGAACGGCAACGCGGCGCGTGGCCTGAGCGTGGAATTCGAGGGGCAGGCCGAGACGCGTCTGGCCGAGATGACGCCGCCGGCCGGCCGCTGGACCTGGTGGAGCAATCGCGGCGATCAGACCGATTGCAGCCTGACCCATGCCTTCGATCTGCGGAACGTCGGACAGGCGACCCTCACGTACCGGCTCTGGTACGATATTGAGGAAGACTGGGACTACGCATTCGTCCTGGCCTCGACCGACGACGGCCAAAGCTGGGATCTCCTGGAGACGCCGGCCATGTCGCGCAGCAACCCCAATGGCAACAGCCTGGGGCCGGCCTACACCGGCGTCAGCGGCGCCGGCGATGCCCCAGCATGGCTCGAAGAGCGCATTGATTTGAGCCGCTACGCCGGCCGGCGCATCCTGCTGCGCTTCGAACAGATCACCGACGACGCGGTGAATCACGTCGGCCTCTTCCTGGACGATGTCCGCATCCCCGAAATTGGGTTCCAGGATGATATGGAGGCTGGCGAGGGAGCCTGGCAGGCGGCCGGCTTCGTGCGGACCGACAACCGCCTGCCGCAACGCTACCTGGCGCAGGTGATCGAATACGCCGGCGGGACGCCGACCGTGCGCCGCATGACCCTGGACGCGACGCAGCGCGGCCAGATCACCCTGGAACCGCTGACCGGCGGGGTTGCGGTCTTGATCGTCAGCGCGCTGGCGCCGACGACGACGCAGAGCGCCCCGTATCGCTATCGCATCAGCGTCGCGCCCTAGTCGTCCCGCGGCGGCCCGCAGCCACACATCGAAAAGGAGTCTTTCCCATACGCTACCCTGACATCACATTTCGGCCCACGTTGAAAGTCCTCAGCGAGGAACAGATCGCCGAGCTGCATTCGGCGACCCTGGAAGTGCTGGAGCGCATCGGCGTGCGCCTGACGCATCCGAAGGCGCGCGAAGTCCTCGCCGGCGCCGGCGCGCGCATCAGCGGCGACCGCGCCCGCATTCCCGCCTGGCTCGTCGAACAGGCTATCCGCGCCGCGCCCCACCGCCTGATCCTGGGAAAGCGCAATGGCGAACGCTCCGTCGTACTGGAAGGCGCCAAGTACTACTACGGTCCCAGCCTCGACTGCATCGAATACCTCGATCCCCAGACCAACGAGCGCCGGCCCTTCACGGCCGACGACTGCCGCATCACCTCGACCGTATGCGACGCCCTGCCCAACTACACCTGGGCCATGACCATCGGCATGGCCGCCGACTGCCCGCCCACTACGGCCGACCGCTTCATCGTCAAGCAGGTCCTGACCTACACAGAGAAACCCCTCGTCTTCTGCTGCAAGGACACGCAGAGCGTCGCCGACATCTACGCCATGGCCGTGCTGGTCGCCGGCGGCGAGGAGCGCTTCCGCCAGGCCCCCAATATCGTCATGTACGGCGAGCCGGTCTCGCCGCTGACCCACTTCGACCCGGCCATGGACAAGCTGGTCTACTGCGTGGAACGGGGCATCCCCGTGCTCTACTATCCCGGCGCGATGATGGGCGGCACTGCGCCCATGAGCCTGGCCGGCGCCATCGCCCAGACCAGCGCCGAATCGTTGAGCGGCATCGTCGTCGGACAACTGCTCCGGCCGGGCGCGCCCATGATTTACGGCGCAGCGGTCGGCCCGATGGAAATGAAGACCACCATTTTCCCCTACGGCGCGCCGGAGCTCGCGTTGGCCACCACCGCGCTGGCCCAGCTCGCCCAATCCTATGGCCTGCCCTTCTTCGGCTTCGGCGGCGCGACCGACGCCAAATTTCCCGACGCGCAGGCCGGCATCGAAGCGGCCTTCCAGCTCACCGTCCAGGCCCTCGGCGGCGCCAATCTGATCCACGACTGCGGCTGGATGGATCACGGCTGCATCGCCTCGCCCAGCTACATGGTGCTGGTGCACGACGTGACCCAGATGGTGGACAGCTTCGCGCGTGGCGTGCCGATCAACCAGGAGAGCCTGGCCCTCGACCTGATTGAGAAAGCCGGCCCGGGCGGCCACTTCCTTACCGAAGAACACACCCTGCAACACTTCCGCGAAATGTTCTATTCGCGCATCTTCGACCGCACCATCAAGGATGACTGGATCGCGCGCGGCAGCAAGCGCCTGGAAGAGAAGCTACGCGAGGCGACGCTGAAGGCCATGCAGCATCAGCCGGCGCCCTTGCCGGCCGGTGTCCCACAAGAGCTGGCGCGCATGGCCGCGACCTGGAAATAGCGCCAACAGAGAGACCCCACCGGGTTGCCCCATGAGACAAGGAGGAAACCATGTCCCGTGCCCTGCACGATGAACTGCTCGTCATTGACGGCCACAGCGGCTGCGGCTTCACCGCCAGCTACGTGCCGGCCCTGCGCCAGGGCGGCATAGACGCGTATTGCTGCGCCATCGGTTGGATGAAGAACGCTCGCAATACGCTGGACGATATGGCCGCGCTGTACGCCTCGCTGGAACAGGCCGCCGGCGATGTGGCCCTGGTCACCAGCGCCGCCGAGCTGCAGGCGACAGCCGCCGCCGGCAAGATCGGCATCATCATCGAGTTCGAGAATACCCTGCCGCTGGACGGCGACCTGCACATGGTATACATTTTCTACCGCCTGGGCCTGCGGGTGATGCAGCTCACCTACAACGAGCGCAACCTGGTCGCCGATGGCTGCACCGAGCGTACCGACGCCGGCTTGAGCGACTTCGGACTACAAGTCATCGAGCGCATGAACAAACTGGGCATCCTGGTCAGCCTCTCGCACACCGGCAAGCGTTCGTGCATGGAAGCCCTCGAAGCCTCGTCGGCGCCGTGCGTCTACTCGCACTCCAACCCGCTGGCATTCTGCAACCATCCCCGCAACATTGATGATGAACAAATCGTAGCCGTGGCGCGCAAGGGCGGCCTGGTAGGCATCTGCGCCATCGGCTCCTTCTTGCGCCTGGGCAGCACGCCGGCCAACCCATCCACCATCGAGGACTATCTCGACTGCGTAGATTATGTGGCGCAATTGGCCGGCGTGGAGCATGTCGGGCTGGGGCTGGATCTGGTGGACAACGAGGACGAATTCAGCCGCCAGGGCGTGATGACCTGGCGCAACTTCCCGCCAGAGCGGGCCAGTCGCATCTTCAAGCCGGCCTTCATCCCGCCGGCCGAAACATGGCACACGGCGCGCGGCCTGGGGACAGCCGCGGAAGTCCCCAACCTGACCGCCGGCCTGCTGGCGCGCGGCTACTCGCGCAACGACATCGCCCTCATCATGGGCGGCAACTGGCTGCGGGTCTTCAAGCAAGCCTGGGGCAAGTGACCCGCACGCGCAAAGGGGGCTGCACCTTGCGGCGCAGCTCCCCTCCACACTCACCCTCGAACCGGCCTCACGCTCCGAAGTTCATGCGTGGAGCCGGCTTGCCGGCCTGATAGATCGTCTCGATATTGGCCTTATCGCGCAGCACACGGATGTCCTGCAACGGATCGCCCGTCACCACCAGCAGGTCGGCCTGTTTGCC
>CAIQJD010000983.1 GCA_903872005.1 uncultured bacterium
CTCCGTTCAGCGTATCCAGCTCGAAGGGGGAAGCGCCCAACTCCAAGAATCGCTGTCCCATCTGGAGCGCGTATTGACGCTCGGCGTCGCTTGCCAGATAGTTGAGCAGGTCTTCGGACTGGCCGCCTTCTTCGGGCAAAGCCGGAAATTCGCGGCGCGCGGTTGCGTTGGCGTATTCGATGGTGTTATTGGAGTTGATGACCAGAGCGCCCTCGCGCATGTTTTCGAGCACAGCCTTGAGACGCGCGTCCTGCCGGCGTGTTTCCTCAGCCAACTGCGCCCGTTCGATGGCTACCGCCGCCTGTTGTCCGAAGGTTACGAGCAGGTTGACTTCTTCCACATTGAAAGGTCGCACCTGTTGGCGGAAGACGACCAGCGCGCCCAACGGCCCGCGTCTCCCCAGGAGCGGGACGCAGGCGACCGAGCGCAGTTGGATCGCCTCTGACACTTCGCGCAGGACAAGATCGGGGTTGGCGAGGGCGTCATCCCACACCACCGGCCGGCGGGATTGTAGCGCCTGCTCGTCAATGCTGCCCTTCAGGGGGACGCGCAACGGCTGCACGGAAACCGCCAGGTGGCGCGAGGCATAGCCCACCAGGAAGTCCGGCTCTGGGCCGAGGAGATCCACACCGCCGGCGTCTGCGCCGGTCATGTCTATGCTCAGATCCAGGACGGCGTTGAGCGCATCCTGCAACGTGTGGCCGCTGGAAAGGGCCTGCGCCAGCCGGGCCGTGCCGCGTTCCAGCCGGGCCTGTTTGTCCAGACTGTCCTGGTACAATTGTGCATTTTCCAGCGCCAGCGAAGCCCACAGGGATATGGCCTCGGCCAGTCTCACATCGTCGGCATTGAAAGTGTCGTGCTGTTTGTTTAGGAGGCTCAAGACGCCCACGGGTTGGTGGTGGCGCATCACGAGGGTTAGCAGGGCGCTGTTGGGAGGATATTTCCATCGGGCGAAGATGGACGTGTACCAGCCTTCGATGCTGGCATCGGGGATGCAGACCGTATGCTGATGGTTTTGTATCATCCAATCTACCGCGCCCCCCTTCAGGCATGGGCGGCTGCCCCGAAGCCCGGCGATGGTCTCTCCCAGCGTATAGTTGATGTGTATCTGGTCGGCCGGCTCGTCAATCAGCGCCAGCCAACCGCGCTCGGCGTCCAGCGCATCTACGGTCAAGGTCAGGAGCTTGTCGAAGACGCTGTGGGGGTCGAGGCTTCGAGTGACGGCCTGGCCGATCCGCAGCAGGATGTCCTGCTCGTGCAGCCGGCGCGCGAGCTGCGAGTCCATGTATTCGTACAGGCGCACGTTGTACAGCGCCGTGACCAGGGCGGCGGCGAAGGCTTCGATGGTTGCCTGATCGTGCTGGTCGAAGGCATTGGGGAGGTCGTTCTCTACACAGAGGATGCCGGTGGGCTGATTCTGCTCCGCTCCGCCCAGCAGCGGGATTACCAGGAGCGAGCGGGTCTGTGGCGCGACCGGCGCGTAGTAGACGATCCGCTGGGGGGGCAGATCGCTCACCCGCAGCGAGCCCCCGAGGCGGGCGACGCGCGCCAGGTAGTTGGGGGCATTGAGTGGGATGCGTGTGACCACATGGGCGCCGCCGGCGCGGAAGACCAGCTCGTCAGATTGCAGCAAGCCCACGCGCACCCGGCTGAAGCGCGGCTCGCTGGTCAGGCCGGCCTCTACCGTGTTGATGAGCGAGCTGAGTACCGGGATGGCAGCATTCATCTCCCGGGTCACCGCGCTGAGCAGCGCCAGTTGTTGGTTGCGGCGCTCACTTTCTTCCAGGCGATAGACGCTCTCCAGCATGGCGCTCAGGAGGTTGGCGAAAGCCGCCAGGGTGTCTTTGTCGTTGTCGCAGAGAGTCTCCGAGAAGATGATCAGGAGACCCACGATCTCGCCGGATTGGCGCAAGGGCGCGTAGATGGCGCGCCAGACCGGGAAAAGCTGGCGGATCGTGTCTCGCCGGCCGGCGATTTGGGTCGGCCACATCGCTTCAATGTCGTCCAACATGCTTGCGGCCAGCCGGATGCGCCCATCTTGCATGCTGGCGGTTAGATCACTGGGGGCTACCAGGGGGAATTCGATCTCGAACCAGGGCCGGCTCAGAATATGCTCCATCTGACGCAGCGATTCGGGCCAGAAATCTTCGGCGATGATATAGCGCAGACTCAGGCTGCGCTGGTCGGGTGTGAGCATCAAGATGCCGGATTCCAGGCCCAGATCGTACAGCCGGCGACCCATCACGTGAAACAGGTCATGCTGGCTGGTGCAGCGCCCCAGCTCGGCGACCATGTCGCTGAGCGCCAGGATGCGTTCCAGGACGCGCCATGAAACGGCGTTGGTCTCTGTGGCTGTGGCTTCGGGAATGGGCATGCGCCTGCTCCGACATCAAATGACGATGAGGCTATTATACGGCCGGCGGGCGCGCCCGTCAACCCGCGCCCCGTTTGGGTGTGTGTTGCTACACGCGCGCGCCCGAAAAAATTGAAATACCCCCCGTTTTTGGTGTTTGACAAGCGCGAGAAAAGGTCTATAATACACGGTACGTCTCGTTCAAGTGTATACATGTGCCGGCACGCGTATGCTCTCATACGCAATGATGGTGAAGCTCCGTAAATTGCATCGGAACGCCAGCGTTGGCGATCCGCACGCCCGATCGGCGGTTTCGGCGATCCGAGCACGGAGCTTCTTGTTTTGCCGTTGACGCACAGCCGGCTCATGTGTGACGATGGTGGAGAGGAGGTGATCGTCGCCTGGCCTGTGATAGGCAGACAGAAGTGTGGTTGGGCGTCCGTCGCGCCCGACCGTTGTGAATGCGACAACCCAAAGTACCCCATGGAGGAGGTCTGTTTCCGATGAAGAAGAGTCTGGTCCTGTTGACGTTGGTTGTTTGTTTGAGCATGTTGCTGACGTCGTGCGCGCCGGCGGCTACGCCGACCCAGGCGCCGGCCCCCACCGCCGCCCCGACCAAGGCCCCGGAGGCCACGAAGGCGCCCGCGGCCACGACGGCGCCGGCCTCGTCGCTCCCCGTTGGCGATTGGCAGCCGGCCGTCATCGCGGCTGGCAAGACGATCAAGATCACCCTGGCCGGCCCCATGACCGGCGATTATGCCAGCTTTGGCATTGACATTTCGCGCGGCGCGGAACTCGCCCTCAAGAAGATGCCGGAGATCAAGGGCTTCAAGATCGAGTTCATCAAGGAAGATACGCAAGGCTCGCCCGAGCAGGGCGCGGCCGTCGCCAACAAGTTCGCCGCCGATCCCCAAGTCGTCGGCATCGTCGGCCACATCTTCTCTGGCGAAGCCAACGCCGCTTTGCCGATCTATCAGAAGGTTGGTATCGTGATGGTCTCGCCGTCGGCCACCAACCCGACCCTGACCGCCGCCAAGTCGGCCGTCTTCAACCGCGTCGCCTTCACCGATGCGATGCAGGGCGAATTCGCGGCCAAGTACATCTACAATGTCCTCAAGAAGACCAAGATTGTCACCATGCATGATGGCAGCGACTACGGTCTGGGGCTGGCCAAGCTGACCGGCGACGCGTTCACCAAGTTGGGCGGCAAGGTACTCGGCAGCCAGGCGATCACCCCCGGCGAGGCGGACTACAGCGCCCCGTTGGCGGCTGTCTCGGCGCTCGGCCCTGAACTGATCTACTTCGGTGGCTATGATACCGATGGCGCGTTGCTTGTCTCTCAGAAGGCCAAGGCCGGCATGAAGGATA
>CAIQJD010000984.1 GCA_903872005.1 uncultured bacterium
CCCATCAGCAACAACGTCGGGCCGATGCGCTCCTTCAGGTTGCCCAGCACGGTGCCTTTGCCCTTGAACGCATATCCCAGATCGCCTTGCACGGCGCGCCCCAGCCAGCGGACATAGCGGATGTAGATGGGCTTGTCCAGGTCATACTGCTGACGAATCTTCAGCAGTTGTTCTGGCCCCATGTTGAGGAACGCATCATAGCCGACGATGTTGACGACGGGGTCGCCGGGCGAAAGAGCATACAGCGCGTAAACAATGAAGGTGATGGCGATGAACAATGGAAAAGAAATCAACACGCGGCGAACGAGGTACTTGGTCATCGAACTTCACTGGCCTCCATTGGACAATATGCCAGACGTTCTAGCGTCTATTGTACCGGGTTTCACCCGATAACGCAAACAATCGCCGGCGCCCTCGGCTAACCTTCATGACTGGCCGGCACGACGCTCAACTGCTTGACTTTCGCCAGGCTCGCTTCCAGCCTGGCTTGCGCCACAGCGATATTCCCATCCCGCAAAGCCTCTACAATGGGCAAATGCTTGGCAGCTTCTTCGACATTCTTGCCGGCTGGCAACGGGCTGCCGGGCAGCACCATCAGATCCAGATACGCTCTCCAGATGGCGTCCATCAGCTTGCTGAACGCCGGATTGCCCAAGCGGGCATACAGCCGGCGATGGAATTGATGGTCTTCCTCAAAATAGGGCTGCCCCACGCCCGCCTTCTCTACCATGGTCTGGGCCAGCGCCTCGAGAGCGGTGATGTCGGCCGGCGTCAGCAGCGCCGCCGCCTGAGAAAAGAAACCCACCTCCAGACAGGCGCGAATCTGATTCAGGCCGGCCACCGTGTCTCGATTCAAGTCCAGACTCAGCACCAGCGCCTCGGTGACAGCGTCCAACGAGTTCTCGCACACGTACCAGCCCGACCCCACGCGCGCCTGCACGATGCCCAAAGCCTGCAAACCCCGCAGCGCCTCGCGCACGGCATTGCGTCCTACCCCCAACGTACGCGCCAAGAGGTGCTCTGAGGGAAGACGATCGCCGGCCGACAGACGATTCTCGCGCAGATAGGCCACTACCCGTTCCTGGATCGCGTCGTTGACCTTGATCTGCGACAAAGGAGCCAGACCGCGCAGCGACTTCAGTTCCTCGGCGGGGCTTTGTTGGGTCATGGGCAACATCCGGAGAATCTGTAGGCTGTCCCACAGGTTCTATCATATCATAGCTTGAAGCCGCTGTCAATACCCCAATTTTTGTGCCTTCACAGCAGCTCTGGCCCCACCAACCGCGTCGCGCCCAGCGTGATGACCCACCACCCTACCAACAGGACCACCATGTTCAGCCACAACCAGCCGAAGCCGGCCCATTCGGATGTCAGCTCACGGGCGGTATAACGTCGGAAAAAGACGACATCCACGGCATTGGCCGCCGGGTGCGCGCAGATGAACAGGCCCAGGAACACGCCGATGGCCCCATCGAGCACATCCCGACCCGTGAAATGGTGCAGATAGGGCAGAAGCAGGCCGTAGGCCAACGCCAGCGCGACCAGCAGGATCAGCCGGCCAATGTTGTATGGATGGCGGCGCTGCATGTTGCCACCTCCCGCAGGGCTGCCGGGCGACGCAACTTACCCCCCGTGGTGCGGCCCCCACACGCGCTTGTAGTAGCTGTGCGCCGTATAGAGCGCCGCGGCCGGGTTGTGGCCCGAGACGCGATCCTTGGCGATGAGTACCGTCGCCGGCGCCTGCGAATACTTGAAGAAGATGCTGTCATGCCCGACACATAGACCAATCACGACATTCAGGCCCGTGCCAATATGATTGAGCAGCCGCGCCTGCGCGGCCGGATCACAAATCGGCTCAAAGCTCCCCGGGTGCAGCTTCTCTGCATCCAGGACGCCGATCTCCTCTTTCGGAATGCCGCCTGCTTTGCAGCACACGCTGAACACCTGGAAGCCATGCGACTCGAAGATCTCCTGGGCGATGCGCGCCTCGCGCAGCAGGCCGACGCAGGTAGCGATGCCCAGCTTTGCGACCTTCAAGCGGTGCGCGAAATCGAGGGTGTTTTCCAGGCGCGAAGCCAGGGGATAGCCGGCCGCTTCCGTGCGGGCCGCCGCAACCATCAGTTGCTTCAGCGCATCGTCCGCCTCGATCTCCGCCCGCACCGCCTCGATGACGGCCGGCTCCTGGCGCTCCGGGCAGAACTTGGGCTGCGTCCGCGCGCCGGCTTCCTCGCAACAGGCGCGAACCTCGCAATAGGCGCACTTGTATTCCATGAGCGTCCTCGGTCGAAGATGTGATTCTTCAAGATGGCAAGAAGATCATACATCAAAGCGCGCGTAAAGGCAAGCGTTAGTCGGGGTGTGTTTCAATTTTTGGGCGTGTGTGTAGCCTTGTGCGCGTCTGATCCGGGCCAAAACGCCCACAAGGGGCTAGGCTACGACAGCCCCGATGCCCGTCCCCCAAATGGAAAGGGACCCTGCCGGCGGTTGGCGCGCTGCCGGCGTCTGCGCGCTGCGGAACTTCTGCCGAGTCGGCGTCGTCCTACATACAGGAAGACGGGACCGCGTTTGGTGTGTAGAGGAGGAGATACGATGCGAACCACGTTCTTTGCGCGAAGTAAGGTGGGGCTGGCCGCCCTGTTGGCCGGCCTATTGCTGCTATTGGCCGTCCAGCCGGCGCTGGCCGACGGCATGATCATCCCCCAGCCGCCGGCAGACCCGCGCCTGCCTCGGCCGCCCCAGCTCACGGTGCGCTACCATCGCGTCAATGTGACGATCAACGGGCCCCTGGCCGTGACGCATATTGACCAGGTCTTCGTCAACGAATCGCGCCAGACTATCGAGGGCGTCTACGTCTTCCCCATGCCGGCCGACGCCGCCGTCTCCAACTTCGCCATGACCGTAGATGGCAAACGCATGGAAGGCGAGCTTCTGACCCGCGAACAGGCGCGCCGCATCTATGAAGACATCGTGCGGCAGCAACGCGATCCGGCGCTGCTGGAATATGTCGGGCGCGGCGCGTTCCGCGCCAGCATCTTCCCCATTCCGCCCAACGCCGAACGGCGTATCGAGATTGAGTACAGCCAGGTCTTGACCGCCGAAGCCGGCCTCGTGCGCTACCGCTACCCGCTCAACACCGAGCGTTTCTCGGCGCGCGCCTTGAGTCAGGTGAGCATTAACGTCGAGATTCGCGCCGATGCGCCGCTCAACGCCATCTATTCCCCCAGCCACGACGTCAGCGTGGCACGCGACGGCCAATATCGGGCGCGCATCGGGTACGAGGCCGCCAACGTCCTCCCGGATCGCGATTTCGAGCTATATTTCAGCACAACCGCAGATCCGGTCGGGATCAGCGTCCTCAGCTACAAGCAGGCCGGCGAAGATGGCTTCTTCCTGCTCCTCGCCTCGCCGGCGACGCCAGCCCAACAGCCGGCCGTCATCGCCCGCGACATCATCTTTGTCCTCGATACTTCGGGCAGCATGCAGGGGGACAAATTCCGCCAGGCCCAGGAAGCGGTGAAATTTGTCCTCGACCACCTGAACCCCGAGGACCGTTTCAACATCGTAGACTTCAGCACCGACGTCCGCACCTACGCCGAGCGCATGGCCCCGGCGGCCCAGGCTGCCGACGGCCGGCGCTATGTCTCCGAACGCCGGGCGAGCGGAGGCACGGATATCAATCGCGCCATGCTGCAAGCCCTATCGTTGCTGCAAGACGCCAGCCGGCCGCAGGTCATCATCTTCTTGACCGATGGCCTTCCGACCGGCGGCGTCACTGACGTCAACCAAATCATCGCCAATGTGGCCAAGGCCGCCGGCTCGAAAGGTCGCATCTTCACCTTCGGCGTCGGCTATGACGTGAACACGATCCTGCTCGACAGCATCGCCCAGGACCAGCGCGGCGCCAGCGCCTACATCCAACCCAACGAGAACATCGAAGCCAAAGTATCCGATTTCTACGCCAAGATCAGCGCGCCGGTGCTGGCAAACCCGCAGCTTGACTTCGGAGGACTCCGCGTCACAGATGTCTACCCGGCCCCCTTGCCCGATCTCTTCCTCGGCAGCCAGTTGGTTCTGGTGGGCCGCTACCGCCAGGGCGGCGCCGGCGCGCTGACGCTGCGCGGCGATGTCAACGGCCGGCAAGAGAGCTATGTCTACCGCAATGTGGCCTTCGCGACGGCCGGCGGCGATGTCTTCATTGCCCGCCTGTGGGCCACACGCAAGATCGGCTACCTGCTGAACCAGATTCGGCTCAATGGCGCCAACAAGGAGCTGATTGATGAGCTGGTGGATTTGAGCATCCGCTACGGCATCGTCACCCCGTACACCTCGTATCTGGTGCAGGAGGATGGCGCTCTGACCAGCGCCGGCCGCGAGCAGATCGCCCTGCGCGAGCAGAAGGCTCTGGCCGCGCCGGCCGCCCCATCCGGCGCGGGAGCCGTCCAACGCAGCATGGACTCGGCCGGGATGGGCAGCGCCAACGTGGCCGCGACGCCACAAGCGGAGCAAGTGAAAGTGGTAGGCGACCGCGCCTTTGTGCTGCGCGCCGGCGTATGGACCGACACGCGCTTTGAGCCGGATCGTATGTCGGCGACGAAAGTTCAGTTTGGCTCGTCGGCGCACTTCGACCTGCTGACCCGCTACCCGGAAGCCGGCCCATACCTGGCGCTGGGCGATCAGGTCATCGTTCTGCTCGGCGGGCAAGCCTATCAGATCGGTCCGCAAGGCGCGACGGAAGCGGCCGCGCCGGCCGTCAGCCCGACCCCGCCGGCTGCTGCCACGCCGCCGGCCGGAGCCTGGTACGACCCGGCGTGGCGCTGGCTAATGGGACTCTTCAGATAGTAGACCCAGCAAAGAGCGAGGGCGGCCCTGGGGCCGCCCTCTTTTCGTGCGCTGCTCTCGTCCTACACCCGCTGGTCGAGCCAATCGGCGACCAGCGCGTACACGGCATCCTTCTCATACTCGTTGTAAATCTCGTGGTACAGGCCATCGAAAATCTTCAACGTCTTGTCCGACGAAGAGACAGTAGCATAGAGGATGTGACTTGCGGCCGGATCCGCCAATGAATCAGCGCCGCCATGCATACACAGGACAGGCGCAGACACCATGTTGAGCTGCGTCAGAGCGACGTCGGCGCTTCGCAGTAACTCTGACCCCGTGCGAGCCATGATTTTGCCACGATAGTTGAGCGGATCCGTATCATAGTCGCGCATGACGGTTGGATCATGACTCAGCCAATCGCTCTTCAGTTCCTGCAACGGAAAGCTAGGCGCCGCCACCGCGACGACCCCGGTAATCGCTTTCAGGAAAGGCGAAATGCCGGCTCCCGCCATCAGCCCAACGCCCGACACGACGCAGCCATCTATCTCCTGCGGATAGCTCTCGGCATACATCATCGCCAGCGTCCCGCCCAACG
>CAIQJD010000985.1 GCA_903872005.1 uncultured bacterium
GATACGGCCGACCGGCTCTACTTTGAGCCGTTGACGCTGGAAGATGTGCTGAATATCGTGGACGAGGAGCAGCCGGCCGGCGTGATCGTGCAGTTCGGCGGGCAGACGCCGCTCAACCTGGCCCAGGCGCTGGCCGAAGCCGGCGTCCCGATTTGGGGCACGTCGCCCGATTCGATTGACTGGGCCGAGGATCGGGGCCGCATGGGCGCTCTGTTGGAGCAATTGGGCATCCCACAGCCGGAGAGCGGCGTGGCGCGCGACGCCGGCGAGGCCCACGCGGTCGCGGCGCGCATCGGTTTCCCGTTGCTGCTGCGGCCGTCTTATGTGTTGGGCGGGCGCGGCATGGCGAT
Source organism: uncultured bacterium (assembly GCA_903872005.1). The sequence goes on from CAIQJD010000985.1 coordinate 351, forward strand.
CATCTACAACGAGCGCGAGCTGGATGCGTTCCTCAGCGAAGCGATGGCCGCCTCACAAGGTCGCGTCATTCTGCTGGACCGCTTTGTCGAGGATGCCTTCGAGATTGACGTGGACGCGCTATGCGACGGTCAGCAGGTAGTCATCGGCGGCGTCATGCAGCATATTGAAGAGGCCGGCATCCATTCCGGCGATTCGGCCTGCGTCTTGCCGCCCTATAAAGTGAGCCTGTATCATCTGAATATCATCCGGGATTATACGCAGCAGATGGGTCTGGCGCTGCAGGTGCGCGGCTTGATGAACGCGCAGTTCGCCATCAAGGACGAAGTCGTCTACGTGTTGGAAGTGAATCCGCGCGCCTCGCGCACGGTGCCCTTCGTCAGCAAGGCGACCGGCGTGTCGCTGGCGCGAGTGGCCGCCGGCGTGATTGCCGGCCGTAGCTTGACGGAGCTGGGCTTCACCGCAGAACCGACCGTCAAGGGCTTCTTCGTCAAGGAGAGCGTGCTGCCCTTCCGCAAGCTGGAGGGCGTGGACGCGCGCCTGGGGCCAGAGATGCACAGCACCGGCGAGGTGATGGGCAGCGCCGGCACGTTCGGGGAAGCCTTCGCCAAGGCAGAATTGGCCGCCGGCATGCCGCTCCCGACGGCCGGCAGCGTGCTGATCAGCGTCAACGATTTCGACAAGGGCGCCATCGTCAAGATCGCGCGCGATCTGGCGCGCATGGGCTTTCGGCTGTTGGCGACGCACGGCACGGCCGAATGGCTCCGCAAAGTGGGGCTGGATGTGACGGGGATCAATAAGGTCAGCCAGGGCAGCCCGCACATCGTGGACGCCATCGCCGGCGGCCAGATTGGCCTCATTATCAACACGCCATTGGGCCATTCGGCCTACAGTGATGGCCGGCAGTTGCGCCAGGCCGCCACGCGCTACGGCATTCCCATGTGTACGACCCTCTCCGCGGCGACTTCAGCGGTCGGCGGGATACATGCCCTGCGCGAGAAGAATATGACGGTGCGGAGTTTGCAGGGCTAGGAACGTGACATGCTCATGCGCTATGACTTGGAAGGGAAGTTGTCGGGGGTTGTGATGCGCCTGAGCCACGCGACCGCATCGAAATCGTTGTCGGAACTGACCAGAGAAACGATGCCCCTATGACGGCAAGCCAACGCAATCAGCGCGTCATTGAAAGGGAACAGTCGCCGCGTCAGACGGTTACGCAGGGCACGCCGGCCGCCGGCGCCTCCTCCGCCCAGCCACCCTCCGTCCGAGATTTCATCTTTGCATTTTCGTCCAGACGCGTGTACAATATGGCCCCAGGAGGGCAAGGTGATCAAGATAGCGCCATCCATACTCTCCGCCGACTTTGCCCGTTTGGGGCAGCAACTGGCCGAGACCGAGGCCGCCGGCGCAGACTATATTCACGTGGACGTCATGGACGGCCACTTTGTCCCCAACTTGACCATCGGTCCTCTGATCGTTGAGGCGGTGCGCCGCTCAACGCGCTTGCCGCTGGACGTTCACCTGATGATCGAAGCGCCGGAGCGTTACATCGAAGCCTTTGCTAAGGCCGGCGCCGATATGCTCACCGTGCACGTCGAGACATGTCCCCACCTGCATCGCACCTTGCAGCAAATCAAGGCGACCGGCCGGCGCGCCGGCGTCTCGGTCAACCCGTCCACGCCCCTGGTCGCGTTGGAGGAGATTGTGGAAGACGTTGACCTGCTCGTGGTGATGACGGTCAACCCCGGCTTCGGGGGGCAGACCTTCATCGAGCGCGGTTTGCAGAAGGTGAAGCAGGCGCGCGTTTTGTTGGATCAACGGCAGGCCAATGCTGAGCTGGAAGTGGACGGCGGAATCAATGCGGGCTGGGCCAAACTGGCGGCGGCGGCCGGCGCGGATGTCCTGGTGGCCGGCTCGGCCGTATATGGCGCCGCCGACGGCCTTGCGGCGGCTATCGCGCGGCTGCGCGCTGCCGCGCAGAGTGCAGCGTGACCGTGGGCCATAAAAGAAAAGCCGACAGCCTTGCGGCTGCCGGCTCTACTATCTTGACAGCAAGAACGTCATTCCTTGTGCAGCGTCTTCAGACACTTGGCGCATACATTGAGCTGTTGCTCGACGCCATCTACCACAACGACCGCCTTCTGTACATTCGGACGCCACTGGCGCAGGGTCCGAACTTTAGAGTGGCTGACGTTGTGGCCAAATTGCGGACGCTTGCCGCAAATAGCGCATTTGGCCACGGTGCTCACCCCTTTCCTTCAGATTGCCGGCGCCAGAGGGCAGGGATGCTACCTGCGTCGCCAGCGCAACAGCGCCAATATACCATAGAGAGCAGTTTCGCGCAACTTCGCCACCGGGCACGTGTTAGTCAGTAGATGGCAGGAGACGAGAATGTCTGATCGAACGAACCTCGGCCATATCCATGTATCTCCGCAAGCGATAGCGACCCTGGCCAGCTCGGCGGCGATGGGTTCGTATGGCGTCGTTGGCATGACGAACAAGAACCTGGCCGGCGACTTGGCTGAGATTCTCCAGAAAGAGAGTTGGCGGCGCGGCGTGGAGGTTGAGCTACAAGGCGACCAGATCGTCATTGACCTCTATGTAGTGCTGGAGTATGGGCTGCGGCTATCCGAAGTCGCGCACAATGTCATGAGCGCGGTGAAGTATCAGGTCGAGAAGTCGCTGGGTGTACCCATTGGAGCCGTGAATATTCATATTCAAGGCGTGCGGATCAGCGCGTAGGCGCGTCTGCGGTGAGCGTTCGGTCATTTTGGAGTTCCCGGAGGGAGACGGGCATTGACTAGCGGAGATACCGTAGAGAAGACGTTCCAGCCGGCCGGCGCAGCGCCGAAGAGCGGGCACGCCGGCATCTGGAGTTGTGACGGCCAAGAGTGGCGCCGTATGATTCAGGCCGCAATGTTGTGGTTTGAGCGCCATATTCAAGCGGTCAATGCCCTGAATGTGTTTCCTGTGCCGGACGGCGACACGGGGACGAACATGTATCTCACCCTCCAGGCTGCCTGGCAGGAGATCGCGAATTCCACGGATGCTTCTGTCGCGCCCATCGCGCAGGCTATCGCGCACGGCGCGCTGATGGGCGCGCGAGGCAATTCGGGCGTCATCCTCTCGCAGTTGTTCCGTGGCATGTCGCAGGTCCTGGAGCGCGTGACGGAGGTGGACCCGACTGTCTTCGCGCAGTCTTTGCAGCAGGCGGCGACGACGGCGTACAAGGCGGTCATTCGGCCGGTGGAAGGCACGATCTTGACCGTGGCGCGCCACGCTGCGCGCGCCGGCATAGAAGCGGCCGAGGGGGGCGCGGACCTGACGGCGCTGCTGACGCTGGTTGTGGAGGCGACGCACAGAGCGGTGCAAGAGACGCCTTCGCAATTGCCGGTATTGGCTGAGGCCGGCGTCGTGGATGCCGGCGGGCAGGGGTTCTTCTTCATCTTGCAGGGAATGGAGCGCTATTTGCGCGGGGAAGCCGTGGTGAGCGATGCGCCGGCTGCCGAGATGGAGATGGCGCATGCCGAGAGCCTGGAGGCCGAATACGGCTACGATGTGCAGTACATCTTGCAGGGCGAGAACCTGGATGTAGAGCGCATCCGCGCCGATATTCTGGCGATGGGCGATTCGGTCCTGGTGGTGGGCGACTCGAAGACGATCAAAGTGCATGTGCATACGCCGGAGCCAGGGACGCCGATCAATTATGGTGTGAGCAAGGGGTCGCTGAGCCGCGTGATCATCGAGAACATGCAGGAACAGTATCAGGACTTCGTGAAGAAGAGCCAGCCGGCGCCGGCGCAACCGCCGCATCCTAAAGCAGCTCCGGCCCCGGTCGCAGTGGTGGCGGTCGCGAGCGGCGATGGCCTCAAGAGAGTCTTCGAAAGCCTTGGCGCAGCGATGATCGTATACGGCGGCCAAACCATGAATCCAAGCACCGAGGACTGGCTCAAGGCCATCGAGCAGGTGGACAGCCCGGAGATATTACTGCTGCCGAACAACGGGAATGTCATCTTGACGGCCCAGCAGGCGGAGGGGCTTGCGAGCCGGCGCGTGCGGGTGGTACCCACGCGTACCATTCCGCAAGGGATTGGCGCGCTGCTCGCTTTCAATAATCAGGTTGATGTGGATGCCAATGCCCAGATGATGCTGGAAGCAGCCCAGTTGGTGCAGACCGGCGAGGTGACCCGCGCCGTGCGTTCCGTCACGTTGGATGGGCTGAAAGTGGAGCAGGGGCAAATCATCGGCTTGTTGAACGACAAGCTGGTAACGGCCAATAGCAGTATTGAGGAAGTGGTGCAGGTACTCTTGCGCGAGATGCGCGCGGAAGAAATGGAAATCATCACGCTGTACTATGGTGATGGGACGACGGAAGAACAGGCGCAAGCACTGGCCGACGCCCTCAAAGCCGAGTACCCGAATCAAGAAATCGAGACCGTGTACGGGGGACAGCCCCACTATGCCTATCTGGTCTCCGGCGAGTAGCCGGCTGCGCGTGCAGGGGAGGCGAGAGCGATAAGTTATGCCGAAAGTCACCGTCGTCACAGATAGCGCGGCCGCTTTGGACCCGACCATCGTACAACGTTACGGCATCAAAGTGCTGCCGCTCACGGTACACCTCGGCTCTGAGGTCTATCGTGAGGGGATAGACATTACGGCGGATGAGTTCCTGACGCGGCTGGGAAAAGCCGGCTCATTTCCTACCATCACTCCACCGCCGATCCAAGATTTCTTCAAGTTGTATGAGGAGACGACCCTGGCCGGCGGCAGCGTCCTCTCACTGCACGTCTCGGGGCAACTGGAGCGTGTGGTGGAGACGGCGCGCAAAGCCGGCGAGGGGTTCCTGGGCCGCAATCGCGTGGAGGTGATGGATTCGGAGACCATCTCGCTGGGGCAGGGTATTCTGGTGCAGGCAGCGGCTGAGGCGGCCGCGGCCGGCGAAAGCCTTGACGAGATTGTCCGCTTGATTCGTGGCATGGTCCCCCATGTCTATAGCATCTTCTTCGTGGAGACCCTCGATCACCTGGAACGACGCGGGCGTATTGGCGTGGCGCAGGCGATCCTCGGCTCCATGCTGGAAATCAAGCCGATCCTCACTATTGAGGACGGCGACTTGATCCCTATGGAAAAAGTGCGCTCGAATGATAAGGCCATCGAGAAGTTGGTGGAGTTCATCGCCGAGTTCTCGCATGTGGATCAGCTCCTGATCCTGGCAGACCCTAGCCGGACAGATACCGGCGATCTCCTCGAACAGCTCAAGCTCGTGTTCGGGGAGCGTGATCTACCGACGTTCACGTATGGGCCTTCTTTGGCGGCGCATCTGGGGCCGGCAGCGATGGGAGCGATCATCTATGAGGGTCTCTAAGATCAGAGTACTTAAGGAGATACATGCTCAGCTCCTTTGATAAGCTCATTCGCATTCTGCTGCTTGAAGAGAAATCGGGCTGCGCGAATCGCAGTGTGATCGGTGGTCTGGAACGTTTTGCTCCGTATTGGAAGGTGGATGCGCTGGGGCAAGCGTCGTCGGACGGTCAGCGCGCGCTGATTGAACGAACTGTCCGGGAACTGGAAGCCTATCCGTCTGTGGAGACGCCGGCGCAGCGCCAGGCGC
>CAIQJD010000986.1 GCA_903872005.1 uncultured bacterium
ACCCGCGCCGCCAGCGCCGCGGAGCTGGCCGAGGCGGCCCTGCCGCGCCTGCGGCGTCTGCTGGCCCACGGCGTCACCACGGCCGAGAGCAAGACCGGCTATGGCCTGACCACCGCCGACGAGCTGAAGATGCTGGCGGCCATGGAGCTGCTGGGGGCGCGCCAGCCGGTGGAGCTGATCCCCACCTTCCTGGGGGCGCACGCCGTGCCGGCCGAGTACGCCGGCCGCGCCGACGCCTACACCGACCTGGTGATAGATGAGATGCTGCCGGCTGTGGCGGCGCAGTACGCCGGCCGGCGGCTCCCTTTCTGCGATGTCTTCTGCGAGGAGGGCGCGTTCGACCTGGCGCAGAGCCGGCGCATCCTGGAACGGGCCGCCGCGCTCGGCTTCCCGCTCAAGCTGCACGTGGACGAGTTCAAAGCCCTGGGCGGGACGCGCTTGGCCGTGGAGCTGGGCGCGGTCTCGGCCGATCACCTGGTCTGCACGCCGGCCGACGAGATCGCCCGGCTAGCCGGCTCGCAGACCATCGCCGTCAGCCTCCCCGGCACGCCCTTCGGCCTGGGTCTGCGCGACTATTCGCCGGCGCGGGCGTTGATTGACGCCGGCGGGGCGCTGGCCCTGGCGACCGACCTGAACCCCGGCACCTGCTATTGCGAATCTATGCCCTTCATCATCGCCCTGGCCTGCCGCTCCATGCGCCTGCTGCCGGCCGAGGCGATCATCGCGGCCACCCTCAACGCTGCCTGCGCCATCGGCTGCGGCGAGCGCCTGGGGAGCCTGGAAGCCGGCAAACAGGCCGATGTCCTGATCCTCGACCTGCCCCATTATCAACAATTGGCCTATCGCTTCGGGACGAACCCGACGGCCCTGGTCATCAAGCGTGGCGAGGTGGTATGGCAGAGCTGAGCGTGCGACCCTTTGCGCCGGCCGACAAAGCGGCCGTCTGGCAGATCGCCGGCGACACCGGCTTCTTCGGCGCGCCGGTCGAAGCCTTCCTGGATGACCGGCGCGTCTTCCTGGAATACTTCATGGCTTACTACACCGACATCGAGCCGCAACATGGCTGGGTTGCCGCCGATGGCGACACGGTCATCGGCTTCCTGATGGGCTGCGCCGACACCGGCCGGCAGGTCGCCTGGACGCGCCGGCGCGTTTGGCCCATGCTGGGGGGCATCGTGGCCGGCCGCTACCGCCTGGGCCGGCGCACCTGGCGCTATCTGGCCGCCTTCTTGCCGGCGACCCTGCGCGGCGATTGGCCGGCGGCCCATCTGGACGCCTACCCGGCCCATCTGCACCTCAACGTGGCCGAGGCGTGGCGCGGGCGCGGCCTGGGCCGGCGCCTGCTGCAAGCCTATCTGGCGCAACTGGCTGCGGCACGCGTGACCGGGGTGCATCTGGAAACGACGAATCGCAACGAAGTCGCCTGCCGGCTGTACGAAAGCCTGGGCTTTCGGCTGGCGGCGGCGCGCCCCACGCGTCTCTGGGCGCATGTGCTGGACGCGCCGGTGGAGAATCGGGTCTACGCCCGCCGGGTGTGAGCCGCATCCCATCTTCCGAGAACTGGATAGCGCCCCGGCGACTCGCGGGCGCGCGTGGGCCGCAGCCATGCCGGCTGCGGCCCACCCATCACGGGGAGCGGGATCAGTTGATCGTCAGGGCGTAGTTGCTCGGAGCATCACCCATCTGCTCGACCAGCACGTAGTAAGCGCCAGTCAAGTTGAAGCTGCCGGTCCAGACCAGATCGCCGCCATAGAGGGAGTTGGCCGAGCCGCGTCCCACCGGCTCTGCGCCCAGCCCTTGCTGCCACTGCGCCACTTCTTCCGCAGTCCAGATGCTGAAGCCGGCCGAGCCGCCCGGCGCCACGCTCATCTGCACGGTGGCCCGAAAATCGCTGCCGTAACCCTGGAAGACATACCAGACCTTCTGCCCAACGCCCAGGGGCGCCCACTTGCCGTCGGCGGTCAGGGCATCGCCCGGGCCGTAGCCGGTCCTGGCCGGCGCGGTCGCTGCCGTGGTCGCCGGCCTGGCGGCCGCCGGGGCGCTCTCCGTCGCAGCCTGGGCCGACTTCGCCGATGGGAAGCTCACGCCATTGCCGCTGATTTGCAGCCGATAGTTCGCCACGGGGCCGTTCGATTCGACGACCACATAGTACACGCCCGCTGCGTTGAAGTTGCCCGTCCAGGTCAAATCGCCGGCGTACAGGTCGTTGACCGAGCCGCTGCCGACCGGATCAGGGGCGTTGCCTTGCGTCCAGTCCTGCACGTCGGTCTGCGTCCACACGCTGACGGCGACGGCGTTGCTGGGATCGGCGCTCACGCGAACCATGATGGGCGAGCTATCGCCGGCATACTGGAAGGCGTACCAGACTTGCTGGCCGGCGCTCAAAACGCCCCAGCCATTGGATGGAGTCAGGGCGTCGGCGGGGCCGGCGCCGGTGGG
>CAIQJD010000987.1 GCA_903872005.1 uncultured bacterium
CCCCAGCTTCGGCTTCTCGCATTCCTATTTGCCTGCATGGGTGGAAGAAAAGAGCGCCGGCCGCGTCCGTGCCGCCGATGTCCTGGTCATATCCATCGAAGACATCCGGCGCGGCGGGCCGGCGCGCGTCGCCCAACTCCTGCGCTGCGTGCATGGCGGTCGGCCGGTCGCCGTAGACGCCTTCGAGTACGCGGACCTGGACGTCTTCGTCGCCGGCCTCCTGGATGCCGAAGCCGCCGGCAAGCGCTTCCTTTACCGCACGGCCGCCGGCTTCCTGCGCGTCCGCGCCGGCATCGCCGAACGCCCCCTCTTGAGCCGCGCTGAGCTATTGGGTGCCGCCCCGGCGCGTGGCCTGGTCGTCGTCGGCTCCTACGTGCCGCGCTCCACCGCGCAGCTCCAACACCTCTTGCAGCGCGACCCGGCCGCCGGCGTCGAGCTGGACGCCGCCGCGCTCCTGGCCACTGACGATCCAGAGCCGCTCATCGCCGGCCTGCTCGATCGCCTCGACGCCGTCTATGACGCCGGCCACACCCCGGCCCTCTACACCAGCCGCGCCCTGATCGTCGGCAAAGACGCACTGGAGAGCCTGCGGATCATGGGCCGCGTCTCCAACGCGCTGACGCGCATCGCAGGCGCGGCCGTCCGCCGGCGTCCCTATGGCTTTGTCATTGGCAAAGGGGGCATCACATCGCATCAGATCGCGCAGGTCGCGCTGGGGGCGCGCCAAACGCGCGTCTTGGGGCAAATCGTCGCCGGCGTGCCGATCTGGAAGCTGGGGCAAGAATCGGCTCTCCCCGGCCGGCCCTACATCGTCTTCCCTGGCAACGTCGGCGGCCCAGAGACGCTGACCGAAGTGGTACAGCGCCTCTCAACATAACCCATCAAAGACTCAGGGCACAGCGAAACCCGATGCCGGCCAGCCACGGCGTCGGGTTGAACGCGCCGCGATTGGCGCAGCGCAACAACTGATCCAGATCGTACCAGCTTCCGCCGCGCATCACCCGCCGGCCATGCGCCGCCGGATCCTCTCGGCCGTCCTCCGCCTGATAGGGATACGGCGCATATAGCGACGACGTCCATTCCCACACATTGCCGGCCATGTCGGCGCAGCCATACGGGCTATCCCCATCCGGCGAATAGCGCCCTGGAATCGTCGGCCCCTGCCGATGCATGCCCAGGTTGCAGCGCGAAGGATCGGGCGCCGCGTTGCCCCAGGGATAGAGCCGGCCATCCGTCCCCCGCGCCGCCTTCTCCCACTCTGCTTCGGTCGGCAGGCGCAACGGCGCATCGGCCACGCCGGCCGCCCACTGACAGAACGCCGCCGCATCGCGCCACCCGACGCCCGTGACCGGATGGACGCCCAAACCCACCACGTCACGCTCCGCCCCACACTGATACCCTGTCGCGCCCAAAAACGCCGCGAACTGCAGCACACTGACCGGGAAACGCCCGATCGCAAACTCAGGCAGAGTGAGCGTCATCTGCGGTCGCTCATCGGCAAACGCCAACTGATCGGCTTCGGCGCTGCCCATATCAAATGGGCCGGCCGGAACCGTCACGAATTCCATGCTGATGCCTGTACCGAGGACGACCTTCATGCAGACCAGACTCCCTGCGCCGGCGCTGTCCGCGCCTGCCGCTGCCCCTATTGTACCACAAGCCGGCCCTATTCCCAACGCACACGCGCCGGCCGGCGATCCGGCACGCGCTGCCAGCGATCACGCGGCCAACCGACCACCAGCGTGCCGTACAGCTTATGGCCGGCCGGCAGGCGCAGCTCGCCCCGCAGCGCCCGACTGAACTGCGTCGAAATGATGAAGAACCCGACCGTCGTCGTGCCCAGTCCCAACGCCTCGGCCATGAGCGCCATCTGATGCTGCGCGTTGGCGCAATCCGTCTCGCCGAAGGGCGCGTGCTTCGGCGCGTGGATCAGGATCAGCGCCGGCGCGTCGAACAACATCCGATCCCCGCCGCCAGCCGGCGATTGCACCATGCTACGCAGGTCATCCATGTCATACGTATTGCCCACGAAGGCCCGGGCAATGCGCCAGAGCAGCGCCCCGATCACCGGCGTCTCCAGGGCGCGCAGCGCCAACCGAAACGGCCCCAGGGCCAAATGGGAAAGCCGGCGCACGCGCTCCTGATGCTCCACCACAATGAACTGAAAGACCTGCGCGTTGCTGGCGCTGGGCGCGCTGCGGCCGGCTTCCAGCAATTGCTCCAACAGCTCGTGCGCCACCGGCTCCGGCCGAAAGCGCCGCTCCGAGCGCCGCCGGCGCATGAAGTGTAACAGTTGCGCCGGCGCAATGGTCGGCTGCGCCCCCGCCGGCGGGCAATGCGCCGGCTCGATCTCCCGATGGCGGATAGCGTCCGGCGGACAGACCGCGACGCAATGGCCGCAGACGATACACCGCGCCGGCCGCGTCACCGCCGGCGGACTCTCCTTCCCCTGCGACGCGAAGATGCGCGCCGGACAGACGGCCACGCACAGGCCGCAGCAGGTACACTTCTGATCGTCAATACGAATGCGTTCGGTTTCCATGACAGGCAGACATCCTTATCGAACTCAAGTTAGCGCAGCGAGCGCAATTCGAAATAGCGCGTAGGGCGCGTCAGCCCTTCGCCGACCACCACAGTCGCCGGCGCCGTATCGCTCAACACTTCCAGCGCCGCGCCGGCCGGCGCCCCCTTGACCCCCACGCCGGCCTGACTGGCCCGGAAATGTCCCCGCAGGTCGCCGGCGAACCCCAACGAGCGCAGCGCCGCGACGGCATCATCTCCCAGCAGGCGCGATGCCTCATCCATGACCGCGACGGCCACGATCGTTCCCTCTGGCAACTGCTCAATCCACGCGGCCATTCGGGCCGACGCGCCGGCATCCAGGTGCGTGTCAAAATTGGCGACCTGAAGGTCCCACAAGCCGGGGTAATCCAAAGGCGGATGGATCCGGAACAGGTTGTAGCCGCGCTTCTCCGGCGAGCGGTTCACGCCATCCACATAAATGTGCCCGAAGTCGCCGACTTCCTTGCCGGCGCTCTGGACGACGATCTCGTTGGGCGACTGCACGCCGGCCACGATCCGCTGCGCGCTTTCTGCCCAATAGTCTGGCGTCCCGAAAGGCTGCTCCGCCTCCAACCAGACGTCGTTGAGCGCCGCATCGGCGCAGCCGGCCGGCGGCCGGAAAACGAAGCTCTGCCACTCCACGCCCAGGGCAACCTCTCCCAGCCGGCAATGGCCGACCGACACGCGCACGCGCTGTGGGGCCGGCGCGCGCAGTTCCAGCGTCAGCGTCTCCCCGCCCTCCCACAGTAGCCGCGCCCGTTCCGCCCCGGCCCAAACCTTCCCGCCGGCCGCCACGTCCCAACCCTCGCCCAGGGCCAGCCGGCTCAGCGGCCCGTCCAGCGTCATCGCCGGCGCGGCCCGCGCCGGCGGCGCATCCTCGCGCACGCGATAGACGACATACGCCGCATCGTCGTACACCACCTCGGCCGGCAGCACAGCCCGCGCGTACGCTTCCATCGCCGCGCCGGCCGTCGCCTTGTGCAGCACGATCCAGCGAATGTCCAAGAAGCGCAAGACCGCCGGCGCTACCTGCCGGTCGGCCTCACTCTGCGCCGGCGTGATGGCGCGCCCATTCTCCAGCGCGATCAGGCTGTTCAAGACCGGCGCTTCGGTGAAATACTGGAACTTCAGCTCCGGGTTGCGCGACGTATTGCCGCCCAGCAACCGCTGCTGGTGCGCCGTCTGGTAGAACTGCGCGTACATGAAGATCGGGTGCATGATCCCCGTGATGCGGAACCCGTTGCGCCACGCCAGCGGCAGGTCGAGGATGGTGTGCTCGCCGGCGTCGGCCGCCAGGATCGGCCCGTAGGCCGCCGGCACGCGCAAATCCGACAGCGGCAGCGGGATCGCCAGATGCTCGAACAGGAACAGACCGACGCACAGCCCGCTGACCGCCCAGGCGCGCCGGCCGAACCGCCCCCACAGCCAGATCAGGCCCATGCCGGCCAGCACCGCGACGCACAGCACCAGCAGCACGCCCCACCGGCTGGGATAGCGGTTCCCCTTGAAGAACGGGAGCGCCTGAAAGATCTGAAACGGCAGCGGGACGGCCGTATCGCGTCCATTGATGCGTAGCGTCGGCCCCAGCGTCAGCAAGAAGAAGAAACCGGCCGACGCGGCCCAGAAACGCACGCTTCCGCTGCGCCGGCCGGCGATCAGCCCTGCCAGCGCCAGCGCCATCACGCTGTACCCCAGGAAGTAATGCTGCGCCTTGTCGTGTGGGAACTTCACGCCGGCCGTCAGTCCGCCCAGGAAGGGATGGAGCTGCGTTGGCAGCGCATAGCCGGCCAAATCGGCCGAGAAGACGTCCGCGAAGCCCGCGCCTTCGACGAAGAAATCGCCTTCGGCCCGCATATCCGGCAGCATGGCCGCGAGGAGCGGAGCCATGCCGGCGGCG
>CAIQJD010000988.1 GCA_903872005.1 uncultured bacterium
ACGTCCGGGTATTTGGTGGTGTTGAAGATGCCCCATCTGTAGTAGTAGCCGGACGTGAAGCGTCCCTTGGGGCCTTTCGGGAGCAGGGTAATGGCCGTCTTGGAGAGCAGGTCCGGGTCGCTTTTCTCCATGTAGGCCAGGACGCTGGGCGTATTCCAGATCATGCCGGCGATGCCGGTCTGGTAGGCCTTATTGTTCCCCGAATCGTCCCAGGTGGTGGCGTCGGGTGGGATACAGCCGGACTTCCAGGCGTCTTTGAAGAGATCGAGAACCTGACGGGTCTCGGCCGAGTCCACGGCCACCTTGCCCTTCTCATCCCATGTCCTGGCGCCATAGGCCCACATGGTGGCGCTGAATTCCACTTCAGAGTCCCACGACGGGGTGCCCATCTGCAGGCCCCAGCCCCAGAACTTGCCGGGTTCGGTGATGGCCTTGGCTACCTTGACGACGTCTTCCCAGGTCTCCGGGACCGCCAGGCCCTTGGCATCCAGCTTGTCCTTGCGGACGTAGAAGACTTCGGTCGAGCTGAAGGCCGGCACCATCCAATACTTCCCATTCGCATCCCGGCTATCTCGCAACGCGCCCTCAATGTAGCCTCCCTCGACCTTGTTCAGCTTGTTGATGAGATCCGTCGTCTCCAGCAGTACGCCGGATAGCATGAACTTCGGCGCGTCGTTCATCTCCAAATAGGCCCCGATGTCCGGGAACTGTTTGGTCTCGAAGGCGGTCTTCCACTTCGGGACACGCACATCGCCGGCCATGCGGTTGATCTCGACTTCCACGTTGTTCTTGGCGCACCATTCGGTGACTTGTTTGTCCACCAGAGCGTCGGCTTCGGTCGTGTAGGTGGTGCCGCACCAGAACACGATCTTGGGCTTGACGGCCGGCGCTTTGGTAGCGGCGGGGGCGGCGGGGGCGGTGGTCGCTGCCGGAGCAGCGGTTGGAGCCGGTTGGCACGCGGCGAGGGCCGTCGCGCCGGCGGCCGTCGCCATGCCGGCCAGGAACTGCTTGCGACTCAGTCTCTTCTTTTTGTCTGCCATTGTGGAGCCTCCATCCTGGAAATCATCAAACCGGTGAAAGGCATGCCAAAAGATGCTGCGACTGACAGGGCCGCGTGGCAAATGGGGTGTGGAGGACCTCCTTTCTCCAAGGACGGCGCTTGCATACGAGTACGGCGCGTAATCGCGCGCTTGAAGAGTGGTCGCGACAACCTATCATTCATTTTAGCACCCAAAAGGTATTCTGTCAACCATTTTCGGCGAAAGACGGGGGCCAATTTGAGCGAAACCGTAAGCGCTACGCCGCCAGCGTCCCATCACCCGATAATCTCACTTGACAACCGTTCAAATGATGCTATAATATGGTCATACTATGACTTTGCTCAACTGCGCCAGGATGCGAGGGAAGTGGGAGCCATGTATAAGACCTTCCGACCGACCAAGCTCTCCGGGGAAGTGGTCAACCACTTCACCGAACTCATCGTGCAACAACGCCTGCAACCTGGCGACAAGTTGCCCCCCGAGCGCGATCTCTGCGAGCAACTCGGCGTCAGCCGGACAGTCTTGCGCGAGGCTGTGAAGATGCTCGAAGAGAAAGGTCTCCTGGATTCCATTCAAGGGTCCGGCACCTACGTGCGTAGCCTGTCGCCGCACGCGATCTCGGAAACCGTCACCCTCTATGTCCGTTCCGATCAGAGCCGTTACATCGAGCTGATGGAGCTGCGCGGCATCCTCGATGTGGAGCTGGCTGGCCGGCTGGCGGAACGAGCCACCGACGACGAAATTGCAGCCCTGCAGCAGCATATCGAGAATATGCGCCAGTTGCTTGACGATTCGGAAGCCTTCTCCCTGGAAGACGTCGCGTTCCATACCACTTTTTACCAGGCTGCCAAGAACAGCGTCCTCATGTCCATTGTGCAACCCATCCTGGATTTATTGGTGGACGTGAACCGTCTCACGTTCACCGATCCTGGCAGCACCGCGAGTTCTCTGCAACGCCATGCGGCGGTCATGGAGAGTATTCGCGCTCGCGATTCCGAAGGCGCGCGGCGCGCCATGAGCGCCATCATCAACCGGGGCGAGCAACGCGTGCTGGATCACGTTGCGGCGACTCAGATCGCTAATCGAGCCGGCGTCGGCGCATGATCACGCGGCCGAGCCTTCCGCACGCTCTGGCAAGAAGATAGCGGATATGAACCACCTCATCAGCCAGCTCCGAGAAGTCGCGACGCTTGACCGAAGCCTGACGCTCGTGATTGACGCGCAGAACGACTTCTGCTCCCAACAGGGCGCGCTCTACCAGGGCGGCGGCTCGGCGCAGCCAGTCCAGCGGATGCTGCCGGCTCTGGCAGCCTTTCTGGATGACGTGCGCCGGCGGCGCGGCCGCGTCGCTTTCTGTCGGCACGAATGTGACCCCGCTGGCCTGGGGCCGATCACGCGTCAGCGTGACCGGCTACTGTTCGGCTCCGCCGGCTTCCCCTTGCCGGGTAGCTGGGGCGCAGAAATCGTGGCTTCCATCTCGCCGCTGCCGCACGAGCCTGTGTTCATCAAGAATCACTACAGCATCTTCACCTCGCCGGCGTTTCTCGACTTCATCCAACGCGACAATATTGAAACCCTCATCCTCGTCGGCGTCCTCACCAACGTCTGTGTGCAGGCCGCGGCATGGGAAACCGATGCGCGCGGCTATCATGTGGTGCTCGTGGAAGACTGCGTTGCCAGCAACGACGCGGAGCAGCATCGCGCCGCGTTGGAAAACGTCCGGCGCTATCTGGGGTGGGTCTGTTCGGCCGGCGCGCTCATCGCATCCTGGGATTCGTCCCCGACCCATTGAGTGAGGGTTCCTGCCGTTCTGTGGTTGCCGCGCGCAGACCCGGCGCGATAAAACGAAGTTGATGCGCTTATCAAGAGTCGAAGCGTCTTGTGGAAGGGGGGTGAAAAACACTCAGACAGTCCCGTATCTGTTTCGGATGTGTTGACCGTGTTCTATCTGCAACTCACCAAACGCGCGTTCCCATTGTCTAGCAAGGAGGGCAAGAATGACTCGGCGATCCTGGAAGGCGACCGTATTCGCGGTCGTGGCCTGTCTCGTCATCGGAGTGGTATTGGCGGCATGTGGCGCGCCGGCCCCCACCCCGCAAGTCGTGAAGGAAATCGTCAAGGAGACGGTGGTCGTCACCGCCAAAGAAACCGTTGTGGTCACCTCCGTGGTGGAAAAAGTGGTCCAACAGACCGTGCAGGTTCAGGTTGCTGTGACGGCCACGCCGGCCCCCAAGGGCGGCAAAGTCACCATGGGCACCGACAAGTATCCATCCGGCCTGGATCCTCACGTGCAGGTCGCATGGGACGTCTTGCGCCTGGTCGGCCCGGTCTATGACACCCTGGTCTGGCTCGATCCCAAGACCAACACCTTCGTGCCTGGCCTGGCCGAATCCTGGACTGTCTCTCAGGACGGCCTGACCTACACGTTCAAGCTGCGTAAGGACGTCAAGTTCCACGATGGCACGCCGTTCAATGCCACGGCCGTCAAGTTCAATATTGACCGCATCATGGCCCCCGAGACGAAGTCGCAGGCCGCCAAGGGCTTGCTCGGCTCTCTCGATTCGGCCACGGTGGTGGACGAGAGCACCGTCGTGCTCAAGCTCAAGGCCCCCTTCGCTTTCTTCCTCCACGGCCTGAGCATCACGTACTGCGCGATGGTCTCGCCGACGGCCGTGCAGAAGTACGGCGCCGAGTATGAGCTGCACCAGGTGGGTACCGGGCCTTTCATGGTCAAGGAATACATTCCGAAGGACCACATGACCCTCGTGCGCAACAAGGACTATAACTGGGCGCCGAAGATCTTCGAGCATCAGGGGCCGGCCTACCTCGAAGAGATCGTCTGGAAGTTCCTGCCCGAAGAAGCGGCGCGCGTGCCGGCGATGGAAACGGGCGACGTTCAGCTCGCTTTCAGCATCCCGCCCATTGACGCCAACCGCGTGCAGAACGATCCCAAGTTCTCGCTGCAGATCCAGCGTCTCGTCGGCCAGCCGCTGTACTTCTTCATGAACACGCAGTTGGCCCCCACCAACGATGCCAACCTCCGCAAGGCCCTCGAATACGCCGTGGATCAGCAGTCCATCTTGAACGCCGCGCTGCGTGGCCTGTACACGCCGGCCACCGGCCCGCTGTCTGCCTCCACCTTCGAGTACTCGGCCAAGGTCAAGGGCATGTACACCTACGATCTGGCCAAGGCCAAGACCCTGTTGGATCAGGCTGGCTGGAAGGCCGGCGCGGACGGCATGCGGAGCAAGGACGGCAAGCCGCTCCAGTTGCTCATGTCCTCGCAGACGTGGGGCTTCATCGCTCCCATCGCACAGATGTTGCAAGGCCAGTTGCGCCAGGCCGGCGTAGATGTGCAGATTGAGCAGATGACCTACCCCGCCCAGATGACTGCGGCCCAGAAGGGTCTGAAGAACCTGACCGTCATGGGCGGATCGGGCTTCTTCGCCGCCGACTCGCTGGCCGGCTTCTTCCACTCCAAGAACGCCGAAGCCGGCTTCAACTGGAGCAAGGTGAAGGATCCGGAGCTGGACAAGCTCCTCGACCAGGGCTCCCAGATTTCCGATGCCAACGAACGCAAGGCAGTCTATGAAAAGGCTCAGGTCATGATCATGGATCAGGCCCTGATTATCCCGATCTACGACTATGCGTTGCTCGTTGGTCAGGACAAGCGCCTCCAGGGTCTGCGCTGGGATTCCACCGGCCTCACCCCCTGGGTCTATGACGCGTACGTGACGAAGTAACCGACTTTTCGACACGCATGGGGCGCCGGCCGCCCGGCCGGCGCCCCATCCACGAGGACTATAGCCTTGAAGAAATACATCATACAACGGCTCCTGAGTTTCATCCCGGTTCTTCTGGGCGTCGTTACCATTGCCTTTCTGCTCATGCGCCTACTGCCCGGCGACCCGGCCGAGATCATGCTCGGCAAATCCGGCGCTTCGGCCGAGCAGATTCAGGCCCTACGCAAGGAGCTGGGCCTTGACCAGCCGCTTCTCGTGCAATATGTCGAATTCTTGAAAGGCATCGTGCGCGGCGACTTCGGCGACTCGATCTGGAATCACCGGCCGGTGATGACCATGATCGCCGAGCAGTTGCCCAGCACGGTCGAACTTGCCATCGCATCCCTGTTTGTCGCTCTGGTCATTGGCACGACCCTGGGCATTCTCGCCGCCATTTATCGCGACTCCTGGATTGATCGGCTGAGCGTCATCATTGCTGTATTCGGCGTCTCCATGCCGATGTTCTGGTCCGGCCTGCTACTGATTCTGGTTTTCGCATCCTATCTGCGCTGGCTGCCGGTCATTGGCCAGGGCAGTTTGAAACATTTGATCCTGCCGGCCGCGACGCTCGGCTTCGCCTGCGTCGGCACAATCACCCGCACAGTGCGCTCCAGCATGGTTGAGGTCTTGCAGGCCGAGTACGTCACGGTGGCCCGCGCCAAGGGTTTCCGTCCCTGGGTTGTCGTCTTCCGTCACGCTCTGCCGAACGCGCTCATCCCGGTGGTGACCCTGGTGGGTCTGCAATTCGGCTGGCTCCTGGGCGGCAGCGTGGTGGTCGAAACGGTCTTCAGCCGCAAAGGGTTGGGCGACCTGCTGGTGCAGGCCATCTTGTGGAAGGACTTGCCCCTCGTACAGGGCGGCGTCCTCGTCACCGCGGGCATGTATTTGGTGATCAATTTGATCATTGACCTGACCTATGGGTTCTTTGATCCCCGCATTCGCTACGACTAAGGTTTCTCTCGGAGAGAATGAACTATGGCAGTGACACCGACCGGTCCGAGCCGCCCCTTTGCGTGGCTCTTCTCCCGGAAGCCGGCGAGTGATGATTCCGTGCGTAAGTATCGCGTGCGTAGCCCCGGCCAGATCGCGCTGGGACGTCTGAGCCGCAGCGTCACCACGATGGGCGCGCTGGTCGTGCTGCTCATCATGATTGCTGCATCCCTTGCGGCTCCGCTCATCGCGCCGCACGACCCGCTGGAGATCGTGCCGGGCGCCAGTCTGGCTGTCCCCGGCCGCATGTTTCTGCTCGGCGGCGACGTCATCGGGCGCGATGTGCTCAGTCGCGTCATCTACGGAGGGCGCGTCTCTCTGACGGTTGGGCTGGTGTCCGTAGCCATCTCCGGCTCGGTCGGCATCTTCTTCGGCCTGTTGGCCGGCTATTTCGGCGGCCGGCTCGACTCCGTCATCATGCGCTTCATTGACATGCTGCTGGCCTTTCCAGGCATCTTGTTGGCCCTGACCGTAGTATCCTTCCTCGGCCCCGGCCTTTTCAACACGATGATCGCGGTGGGCATCTCCGGCATCCCCAACTTTGCCCGGCTGGTGCGCGGCTCGGTCTTGAGCGCCAAACAGAACGTTTACGTGGACTCGGCGCGTTGCATCGGTTGTCCCAACGGGCGCATCATCTTGCGCCATGTCTTGCCGAATATCGTCGCCCCCATCACCGTGCTTGCCAGCCTGACCTACGGTTGGGCCATCCTCAACGCCGCCTCCCTCAGCTTCTTGGGCCTCGGCGCGCAACCGCCCACGGCCGAATGGGGCGTGATGCTTAGCGAGGGGCGCACCTACCTGCGCGACTATCCCTGGCTCACCGTCTTCCCCGGCATCGCCATCATGATCAGTGTGCTCACGGCCAACCTCCTGGGCGACGGGCTGCGCGATGCGCTCGATCCGCACCTGCGTCTCTGAACCCGGAGGGACGAGATGATCAGCACGCCGGCCAGTCCGATGGCAAATCAGATGCTCGTGCGCGGCAGATATGTGGTCGCCGACCCGGCTGTGCCTGGCGCGCTCCTGCCGGCCGGCGCCGTCCGCGTCGTCCAGGATCGCATTGCAGAGATTGGCGACTATGCCGCTCTGCGCGCCGCACACCCGACGATCCCGGTGATCGGTTCTGGCGACGAGGTGGCGCTGCCCGGCTTCATCAACGCCCACGATCATGGGCGTGGCGTCTCTACCGCTCAGGCCGGCATCCCCGATGACAATACGGAGCTATGGTTGCTCCAATTCGGGGCCATGCCGAACGTGGATCCCTATCTCGCCGCGGCCTACGCGGCCGCCCAGGCCATTGAGGCCGGCATCACCACGGTGCTCAATAGCTTCTACGAAGCGCCGGTCTCCGCCTACGAGACGATCCTCAGCGCCGGCGTGCGCGCCCATGAGGACGTCGGCGTCCGCGTGGTCT
>CAIQJD010000989.1 GCA_903872005.1 uncultured bacterium
GCGGCGCGACGCACCGGCCGGTGCGTGACAACCCACGCCGCGCTGGGCGATCATGGCATGGAGCAGCTTGCCATCTTGCTGGAAGAGGGGCTGCCTCCCGACCAGATCGTCATTGGTCATGTGGACACGTTCTGGCACAAGGACATGGCGCGCGATCTGGCCTATCCGGAGGCTGTGATGCGGCAGGGGGCGACCATCGCTTTCGATACCGTCGGGTGGGAAGAGTTCATGCCCGACGCGTGGCGGGTCGAGCGGCTAAAGGCGCTGCTTGCCGGTGGCTGGGTTGGGCAGATCGTGCTGGGATCGGACACCTGCCGGCGCACGCATTACCATCTGTTGGGCGGGCGCGGTTACGACCATCTGCTGACGCGCTTCGTCCCGCGATTGCGGGCGGCCGGCGTGAGCCAGGCGGAAGTGGAGCAGATGTTGGTCGAGAATCCACGCCGGCTGTTGTCGTTGCGCTCGACTGGCCCCACGATGCTCGGCGCTGGACGATCGGGGAGCGAGGCGGCGCCATGAAAGACCGGTCCGAGGTTGGGGCAGCCAGGGCCGGCGATCTGATCATTGGGGCCGTGCTGGCGTTGGCGGCGGCAGCCTGCCACTTCGCCTTCTCGTCGCTTGGCTTCAATCCCTCCGATGACGGCGTTGTTATGGCTGTCAGCCGGCGCATTTTGGATGGACAACTGCCGCACCGCGATTTCATCTTCGCGCGGCCGACGCTGTCGGCTATTCTGCACGCGCCGGTCGTGCAATTCGGCGGCCCCTATACGCTGTGGATATCCCGGGGCCTGGTCTGGCTTGAATTCGCCGGCATCGCATGGGTATGGGTGAGGATCGCCCGGGTCTTCCTGAAAGGGCCGGCGAGAGTGCGCGAATGGGTCGCCATCGCCTTGATCGCGTTCTGCGCTTCGGCTGGTCATTTTCCGATTATGGCGTGGGAGACGATTGACGGCATTTTGCTCGGTTCCCTGGGCCTGCTTCTGTGCATTACCTCGAGGAGCAAGGCCAAGGGGGTCGGCTATCTCCTGATGGGAGCTGCCGCCCTGTGCAAACAGAGCTTCATTCCGCTCGCGCCCCTGGCGCTGATCATATTGGGGGATTGGCGCCGGCCGCGCTACTGGCTGGCGGCGGCGTTGCCGGCGGCGGCCTACGTGGTCGTCATCGGGGCACAAGGCGGATGGGCCGATCTGAGCGCGCAGTTTTCGGCGCGAGGAGATGTCGTCGAGAAAACACTGACAGGGAACCTGCTTCAATGGTACACGTGGGCGGCAGTCGCCGGCGCCGCCATCCTCTGCTACCTCTTCTTCGTCTTCTCTGCGCGCGGCCGGTGGGCAAATCCGTCGCCGGCGCGCGACGCGGTTCTGCTATGCGCGGCGTTATTGCCGGCGCTGGGCCTCGTCTTGGCCTTGTACGCCGAGGACCTGATGACGGAATACTCGCGGGTGCTATTCTGCCTGGCGACCGGGGGCGTGCTGGCGGCCGCGCTGCGCGCCGCATGGCAGCGCTTCTTGCGCCCCCGGGGGCAAGGGATTCCAGAGGGGCGAGATCGCAGAGTGGCGCTCATGCTGCTGGCGCTCGCTGTGGCCGGCTGTGCCAGCCTGTCGGGCGGCGCGCCGGCCCCCATGTTGGCGGATGGCGTGCTGATGGTCTGCCTCGTGGAGTTGATCCTCTACGCCGGCGTCAGCGCGCCCAATCGGCGCGTCGTGCGATGGGCCTTGAGTGCGGTCGCTGTCGTCGTGCTCGGCGCATTTGCATACGGCCGGCTGACCTACATCTATCGTGATGAGTCTGCGGCCAATCTCCGTGCTCCTCTGGGCGCGGTGATGCCCGGCGCACAGCTCATTCGGACGGGGCGCACGACCTATCAGTTCATGGAAGAATTGCAGGGCCATATTCGCGACGCGGAGGCTTCGGGCAAGACCTACACCATTGTGCCCGATTGCGCCGCGTGCTGGATCGCCTCAAAACAGCCGAATCCCTTGCCCATGGACTGGCCGCAGGTTGGCGAAATGGGCGATACGGGGGTGGAGCGACGGGTGATCCAGGCCCTCGATGCCCAACGTGCCACGAGCGTGGTGATCGCGCAACGGTTCCGGGCGCGCTATATCTTGCGCGAACCGCTCACCGAGGGCGAGAAAGA
>CAIQJD010000990.1 GCA_903872005.1 uncultured bacterium
CCTACTCACACAGGCGCGCGCCAGGGTCTGTCGGCTACGTTCACGATATTGGGCATGCTTTCTCTGAGGAACGCCGCCGGCAACAGGTACAGCGCTAGCTATTATGAAGGCGTCGGCCACTTACGTGCGGCGCTGCTGATTGATCCGGCCAACGAGCATGCTCGCAAGCTTCTGGTTCAACTTGGCGAAGGCGCAAGATGATACGGATGAATCGGTCAGACTACTGGTAGAAACGCAACGTCGTCAGCGTTGAGCGTCGTGCAGGAGGCGCGTGACAGATGAAAGATCCTCTTGACAAAAAAGAGCGAGCTTACGAAATCTTGGGCGTAGGACAAGACGCCTCAGTCAATGAAATCAATCAGGCTTACGCTCGCCTGACCCGCGAGCATCCAGAGCGCCGGGCGGAATTGGCCAATGCCTGGCAACGGCTACGGAAGGCGCAGACCCGCCTGGAAGAGGACTTCTGGCACTACATGATTCCCGACGCCGGCGAAGGCGATGCGCCGGCCGACAACCTGAGCGACAAGTTTCCCTGGGATCCGGCGCTGCCTCCTTTGGAAGTCGGGCTGGAGCATACCGATCTGGCCGGGTCACGCTACCGGCGTGATTTCACCCCCGTGACCTTCCGCGATGTGCGCCTGAGCCATCTGGAGCGTTACGATACGCCGCCGACGGTGGCCTCTCGCCCCAGTCTTGAGAAATGAATCATGAAGAAGACGACTGAGCGACACCCTGCCTTCGAGATTACTGAGGAGCCGCACACGCTGGACGCGGCCTTGCCGGCCGGCAATGACCAGGTCTGGCAGGATTTGGGGAACAAGGTCATGGGCCTGGAGCAACAAGTCCTGGAAGTCGAAGCGTCTCTGCGTAACATGGACGAAAAGCACACTTCCGCCCGACGCAAGCTCCTGCTCAGCTTAATCGAAGACGTGATGGATAATCTGGATCGCAGCCTGGCCGGCGTGGACCCGAGCCAGGCTGATCCCACGACGCAGCGCTGGATCAAGCGCCAACAGCGCACGCGGCGCGCGGTCGAGCAACTATTGGAACGCGAACAGGTCTCCCCGACCGACCCGGTGCGCGCTCCCGATGGCCTAGTCTTCACCCGGGAAGAGGTGGAGCGGGATGATGTGCCGGATGGCACGATTGTGGAAGTGGACTATCGCGGCTATCTGTGGCGCGGCGAGCTTCTACGCAAAGCCAGCGTCGTTCGGGCGCGCAACTCGCGCCCATCGCGGACGCTAGAAACCAGGAAGTGAGGCCGCTTCTCATGGCAAAAGTCATCGGCATTGACCTCGGCACCACCAACTCGGTGGTCGCGAATGAAGACCGCGCTGGCGTCCATGTGCTGCAAAACAGCTCTGCGGAACGCCGCACCCCTTCGGTCGTGGGGCTGCCCAAACAGAAGGCCGGCGATGCGCGCAAGCTCCATGTCGCCATCGGCTCGCCCGACCTGCTGATCGGCTCGCCGGCCGTGGATGGCGCTGCCCGCAACCCGGAGAACACCATCTTCTCCATCAGGCGCCTGATGGGCCGCTTCTACGATGACCCCAACGTGGCCTGGATGCAGCAGCGCTACCGCTATCGCATCGTCAAGCCCGCCGACGGCGAAGATGTGCGCGTGATCCTGGGCGGCCAGATGCTCACGCCCACCGAGGTCTCGGCCATGATCCTCCGCCGGCTCAAAGAAGAGGCCGAGAAACGCCTGGGCGACGAAGTCACCCACGCCGTCATCACCGTGCCGGCCTACTTCTCTATGGGCCAGCGCATCGCCACCCGTCAGGCAGGCGAAATGGCCGGCTTGCGCGTCACGATCCTCGGTGAACCGATCGCCGCGGCCCTGGCCTATGGCGTGGATCAGGACCCCGATGCCTCCCAGACCATCCTGGTCTACGACCTCGGCGGCGGC
>CAIQJD010000991.1 GCA_903872005.1 uncultured bacterium
CTGCAACGGCGTCAGCCCAACCTTCTCCACATACAGGATCAGCTCCTCGGCATTGGCCCCCATTGGCGACATCGGATCGCTGAGAAGCTGTTTGAAAAGGTCGCTGTGTGCTCACCGGGGCGTTGAACCGCCCACTCCAGCCTGTGAAAACCGGTCGAACACTCGGTCTGCGACTGTGCGAGCAGCGCTCCAGCCGGCTGACAATTATTCTAGCCAGTTGCTTCAGCGCCGGTGGGATACTTTTCAAACAGTTTCTACCTTCCCGTCAACCGAGCCTCTGCGCCTAAACGCCTTGCCGATACCCTGATTCTGTGGTATCATAGATAGGTCGCAACGCGCATCTTCTGAGGCGATTATGCGTTATTTAGTGCTCTCGGATATTCACGCGAACCTCGCAGCTTTCACAGCGGTCTTGGACGATACGCCATCCTTTGACCGCATCTGGTGCATCGGAGATGTCATCGGCTACGGGCCAGACCCCAACGAGTGCATCGCATTGCTGCGCCAGCACGACCATGCTTGCGTCGCCGGCAACCACGACTGGGCTACGCTGGGCCACCTGGACACAGACGACTTCAACCCGGACGCTCGACGGGCTTTAGATTGGACGCGCGCCAATCTGGAAGAAGCCGGCCGCTCCTACCTGGAGCAACTGCCTACCTCGATGATCCTCGACGACTTCACGCTCGTGCATGGCAGCCCACGCCAGCCCATCTGGGAGTACATCCTTTACGCCGGCATCGCGGCCAGCAACTTCGAACATCTGACGACCCCCTACTGCTTTGTCGGTCACACCCACGCGCCAGTGATGTTCCAGGAAACCTCACGCGATGGCACACAGGCCGTAGATACATTCCTGCCGGCCTATAATGAGCCGCTGGAACTGCCCCTCGGCCGGCTGATTCTCAACCCTGGCAGCGTCGGGCAGCCGCGCGATAGCGACCCGCGCTCCTGCTACGTCATCCTCGATACCGATGCCCACACCGTCCTCTATCGGCGCGTCGAATACCCGATCGAGAAGACCCAACAGCGCATGTATCAACTCGGCTTGCCTATGCGCCTGGCGGCGCGCCTTTCCAACGGTTGGTAACTCTTCCCGGTTGATGGGAACCGGCGTTCAGCCCACAACGTCTGGTAGGTAGCACACACGTCAGGGCTTGCCCCCATTGAATGAAGGAGGAGAAAGACAATGAATACGACGCGACGCTGGTATACCTGGATTCTCATATTGACAATCGGCGCGTTGTTCCTGGCCGGCTGCGCGGCGGCCGCGCCGCGCGCCATGAGCGGCGCCGTATCCTACGGCGAGAAGGTCGCCAGCAGCCAGGCGGTCGCGCCGGCCGCCGCGCCCATGCCGGCAGCCACCGCCCTGGTCGAGTCCAGCGCCAACGACGCCGCGTTGGATGTCGCTTCCACGGAACGCATGATCATCCTCACCGGCAACCTCTCCCTGGTCGTCAAAGACGCCGGCGTCAGCATCGAACAGATCAAGCAGATCGCGGCCGGCCTGGGCGGCTACATCGTCAATTCCAATGCCTACGATGACGGCGAAGCCGTGCGCGGGACGATCAATATTCGCGTGCCGGCCGATAAGTTTAACCCGGCCATAACGCAGATCAAAGCCCTGGCAGAACGCGTCCGCAGCGAGAACACCAACGGCCAGGACGTGACCGAAGAGTATACCGACCTCTCCGCGCGGCAACGCAACCTGGAAGCCACCGAGACAGAACTGCTCGAACTCTTGGCGACCGTGCGCCAGAATACCGGCAAAGCCGAAGACATCCTGGCCGTCTATCGCGAGCTGACCACCATCCGCGGCCAGATCGAGCAACTGAAGGGACGCACGCAATATCTGGAACGGATGACCGCGATGTCCACCATCCAGATTGAGCTGATCCCCAGCGTCTCCGCCAAACCGATTGCTTCGCCGGGCTGGCAGCCGGGCGAGACCCTGCGCGAGTCGTTCCGCGCCCTGGTCAACGCCTTGCAATTCCTGGTGGATCTGCTGATCCGCATCGTCATCGTGATCCTGCCGGTGCTGATCATCATTGCCATCCCGATCGTCCTCATCGTGCTCTTGATCCGCTGGTTGGTGCGACGTCGGAAGAAGGCGCATTGATCGTCTATAGCATCGCAGCCCGTTTCGGCGGGAGCGGTATCGGCTACATCGCCTATCAGGCAGTCACAGGCATCTATCACGCCGGCCTGCTGCGGCGGCTCCTGGTCAGCTCCAACGGCCAGGCCGCCATGCCAGGCCGGCTGCTGCGTCACTGGGGCCAGATCGGCCGCGCGATCAAGGTTCTGGCGGCCCGTGACCGCAGCGGCCTGCTCTATCACCTCGAAGGCATCCTCTTCGACGCCTGGGCCGCCGGCCACATGGAGCCGGCCGACATCTTTCATGGGTGGAACGGATCGTGTCTGCGCTCGCTGCGCCGCGCCCGGACAATGGGCCAACGCACGGTCGTAGAACGCGCCTCAACCCATCCTCTGACTCAGATCACCCTGCTGGAAGAAGAGTATCGCCGTTGGGATATCCCGCTGCGCCTGCCGCGCTGGAACCTGGCGCGCTGCCAGCGCGAGCTGGAAGAAGCAGACTACGTCACCGTCCCCAGCGCCTTCGCCGCCGGCAGCCTGCGCGACGCCGGCGTGCCGGCCGACAAACTACTGGAAATCCCCTTCGGCGTTGACCTGGCGCGCTTCCGGCCGGCCGAGACGCCGCCGGCCCACCCTTTCCGGGTCATCTTCGCCGGCCAAATCTCCATCCGCAAAGGGCTGCCCTACCTGCTGCAAGCGTGGCACGCGCTGGGTTGGCGCGACGCGGAACTCTGGCTGATTGGCGCGCCGGCGCCCGATTTCGTCGCCATCCGCCAGAGTTTGGCGGCAGGCCAGAGCGTGCGCTTCATCCCCCACACGTCAGACCTGCCGGCCTTGCTGACGCAAGGCGACGTCTTCGCCTTCCCCAGCATCGAGGAAGGGAGCGCCCTGGTCACGTATGAAGCGCTGGCCTTCGGCCTGCCGGTGGTCACGACGCCCAACGCCGGCTCCGTGGCGCGCGACGGCGTCGAAGGCTTCATCATCCCCATCCGCGACGCCGGCGCGTTGGCCGGCCGCCTGGAAGCGCTGCGCGCCGACCCCGACCTGCGCCGGCGTATGGCTGCGGCAGCGCGACGCCGCGCCGAAGCGTTTGCCTGGGAAGACTATCAGGCGCGGCTGCTGGACGCTTACCGCCGCGTCGCCGACGCGAGGCGCGCCTGATGGGACGCACAGCCCGCGTCGTCAGCGGCACAGCCGCCAGTATCCTGCAGCTCCTGATCGCGCTGGCGTTGCAGATCGTACTCATGCCGCTGATCCTGCGTCTGGCCGGCCAGGAAGTCCTGGGCGCTTATGCCATCCTCCTGCAAATCATCGGCTACCTGGCGCTGCTCGACCTGGGCATTTCGGCCGCGCTGGGGCGCGCCCTGGCCCAGGCAACCGATACGCCGGCGCGTTTCTCGGCCCTGCTGCGGGTCGGCTTCATCTTCCTGTGCCTTGTCGGCCTGGTCTCCGCCCTGGCCGGCAGCGCGCTGGCCTTCGGTCTGGAGCGCCTGTTTCACCTCAGCCCGGCGCTGGCCGGCCCGGCGCGACTGGCGCTCCTCTTATTGGCCGGCTGGGGCCTGCTGCGCTTCCCGGCCGGCATCTTCGGAGCCGCGCTCCAGGCGATCCAGGACCTCACCATCCCCCCTTTGATCGGCCTGACGACCAACTTCCTGCGTATGATCCTGGCGATCCTGGCCGTGCGGGCCGGCGCCGGCCTGATCGGGCTGGCCGGCGCCACCATCTGCGCCGAGGCCCTGGCGGCCGGCGCGCTGGCCTGGCGCTTCGGCCGGCTGCGGCCGGGCTGGTTCCGCCCCATCGGCCGGCTCGACCGCGCCCTGCTGGCCGAACAGTTGCGCTTCGGGACGCGCGCCTTCTGGGGCAATCTGGCCGGCCGCGTCGTCTTCTCCACCGACAATCTGGTCGTGGGCAACCTCTATGGGCCGGCCGCGACCAGCGTCTACTACAACACACAATCGCCCATCTTCGTCGCCTACAGCGTGATCTTCCGGCTGGCCGACAATGCCGCGCCAGGCATCAACGAGCTGTGGGCGCGCCGCGAAGAGGCCAAACTGCAAGACATCTTCCTGCGCTTGCAACGCCTGGTCCTGCTGGCGGCCACGCCCATCGCCATCGGGGGCTGGTTCTACCTGCGCGCCACGGTGAGCCTGTGGGTGGGGCCGGCGCAATACGGCGGCGACCTGATGGCCCTCTGGCTGGCCCTCTTCGCCATCCTGACCCCGGCGCGTTACGTCCCGCAAGTGTTCCTGTATGCCAGCGGCGACATCCGCCGCTTCAGCCAGATCGTCACCGCCGAAGCCATCGTCAACCTGGCCCTCTCCTTCTGGATGGGGAGCCGGCTGGGGCCGCACGGCGTCGCCCTGGCGACCCTCATCGCCCATCTTCCCACGGCCGGCTATCTGCAATGGCGCGCCCAGCGCGATTTGCGCCTGCGTTGGCGCGCCTGGGGTCAGCAGACTTTGTGGCCGGCGTTGCTCGCCGCGCTGCCCACGTTCCTGGTCGCCGGCGCGCTGGCGCGCTGGGCCGAGCCGCAATCCTGGGGGGGACTGGCGCTGCACGTCCTGATCGTCGGAGCCATCTGCGCCGCCAGCATCTACGCGCTGGGCCTTTCGCCGGCCGATCGGAGCGCCGTGGCTGCACTGGCGACGCGCCGGCATCGCCGGGAGCGGGGCCAATGATCCACGCTGCGCCGCGCCGCGTGCTCCTCTTCAGCGCCATTGACGAGGCCAGCGTCGTCCAGACCGCCCGGCTGACCTGGGAGGCGTTGCGCGCCTTGCCCGACACGCCGACCGACTATCGCCTCTTCCGCGCCCCGCGCTGGCGCATCCCCCTCCCGGCCGGGTTGCGCCTGGGCGGCCGGCGCATCGCCGGCGACGCCCTGAATACCTACTTCGCGTGGCTGGGCTATTACCCGCTGTTGGCCGCCTTGCAGCGCGCCGACGTCTACCACGTTACCGCCGAGCCGTATGCCGCCATCGTGCGCCTGCACGATCCGCGACGCTGCATCGTCACCGTGCATCACGAGACGCCGGCCACACTGCGCGACGCGCTGGGCGTTGGGGCCGGCCCAACCTACACCCTGCGCCGCTTCATCTTCGAAGGCGCGCTGCGCGCCGGCCGCATCGTCACGGCCAGCCAATTCATCCGCCAGCGCCTCCTGGCAGAATACCCCTTGCGCCCGGAACGGGTCGTCGCCATCCCCTACGGCATTCCGTCCGGCATTGGGCCGGCGCCGGCCGACGCGCGCCCGGCCCTGCGCCTCCGCCTCGGTTTGGAGCCGGATGCTTTCTACCTGCTGCACGTCGGCCATTGCGGCCCCACGAAAAACGTGGAGGCGATCTTGCGCGCCCTGCCGGCCCTGCCGGCGGACATCCGCTTCGTCCAGGCCGGCGGGCGCTTCACGCCGGCTCAAGAGGCGCTGCTGGACGAGCTGGGCGTGCGGGCGCGCGTGACGCCCCTGGGCTTCCTGCCCGACCGCGCCGATCTCATCGCCCTGTATCACGCCGCCGATCTGCTGATCTTCCCTTCGTTGCTGGAAGGGTTCGGCTTGCCGCTGGTGGAAGCGATGGCAGCCGGCCTGCCGGCCATCGCCAGCAACTTCGGCACCGTGGGCGAAGTGGCCGGCGACGGCGCGCTGACCGTGGACGCGCGCCAGCCGGCCGCCCTGGCCGCCGCCATCGCCTCGCTCTATGCCTCCGAGGAACGCCGCCAGCATTGGCGCGCCGCCGGCCTGCGCCGCGCCGCGGAATTCTCCTGGCGCCGTTGCGCCGAAATGCTGCAAGCCGTATATCAAGCTGTCTATCAGGAGACGCGCCGATGAAAAGCGTCCTCTATCGCCGCGCCCGCGTCGCGCTGTGCCGGCGCTGGGTTAACCCGCATCCCGAACGCTTCCATTGGCTGCCGCCGCTAACCCGTTGGCTCTATCGCCGGCGCGGCCGGCCGGCGGCCACCCTGGCCCGCATCCTGGAAAAGCTCCTCATGCCCGACCGGCTGTATGAGACAGTCACCGACTCGACCGGCTTGCGCCTGCGTCTGCGCCTGGGCGACGCCATCCAGGCGCAAATCTTCTATGGGGGCTATTCGGAGCCGGCCGTGATGGCGCGCTTTGCAGCCTGCGTGCGCCCGCACAGCCTGGTCGTGGACGCCGGCGCGCACTGCGGCCAATACGCCCTCTGCGCCAGCCGCGCCGCGCCGGGGGTGCAGGTCTACGCCATCGAGCCAGACGCGGCCAACGCCGCCGACCTGCGCGCCAATCTGGCGGCCAACGACATCCGCAACGTGACCATCCTGCAAATGGCCGTGGCGGAGCAGCCCGGCCGGCTCCCCCTCTACCGCGATGATGAGCAATTCGGGTTCGTCAATCATTCGTTGGCGCGCGGCGACGGCGTCTTCGCCGGGCCGGCCGAAGAGGTCGAGGTCGCAACCCTGGATGCGCTCCTGGCCGGCCGGACGCTGCCGGTGAGCGTCATGAAGCTAGACATTGAAGGCGCGGAGTTGCCGGCCTTGCGGGGCACGCAGGGCGTATTGCGCCGCGACCGGCCGGCGCTCTTCCTGGAAGTGGACGCGCGCTGGGCGGCCAATTTCGGCTATGCGCCGGCCGATGTATGGGCCTACCTGACCGACCTGGGCTATGCCTGCGCCTGGCTGGACGACGCCGGCCAGGAACATCCCATCACAGCCGCAACGCCGGCCGGCGGCCACAACTGGGTCGCCCTGCCGCTCCCTATTCCTTGACGGATGACCCGGCATGCGCTTTTCCGTGATCGTCCCAACCTACAACCGCCGCGAGAGCCTGCGCCACACTATTCAGGCGCTGCTGGCGCAGACCCACGCCGACCATGAAATCCTGGTCGCCGACGATGGCTCGGACGACGGCACGGCCGAGCTGCTGGTCGGCTTCCCCGGCGTGCGCCATCTGCGACTGGCCCACGCCGGCCCGGCCGCGGCGCGCAACGCCGGCATCGGCGCGGCCGCCGGCGCCATCATCGCCTTCACCGACGACGACTGCCGGCCGCCGGCCAACTGGCTGGCGCGCCTGGCCGATGGCTATGCCCGCTATCCCCAGGCCGCCGGCGTCGGCGGCTATCTGCGCGCGCCGGCCGCCGTCGAGCGCCGCTCCATCCTGGCGCGCTACGATGCGTTGTTGAATGGGCAATATGGCGTGGGCGAAGCGGAAGTCCTGGCCGGCTTCGAGTGCCCGGCCGGCGGGACGGGGAATATGTCCTATCGGCGCGAAGTCCTGGCAGAAGCCGGCGGCTTTGACGAGAGCTTCCCCATCGCTGCCGGCGAAGACGCCGACCTGAAGCAGCGCATCTGCCAGGCCGGCCATCTTCTCCTCTATCTGCCGGTCGGCATGGATCACCTGCGCGTCTACACCTGGCGCGGCTTCATCCGTCAGCAAATCCAACGCGGGCGCGGCGCGGCGCGTTTCGAGGAGAAATGGGTCGGCCGGCGGCCCGCGCCGGCGCGCATCCTCTTGCGCCTGGGCAAACGGGTCGCGGCCGTCTTCCCGCATCTTTGGAGCTATCGAGAGAAGAAGCTGGCGCTGGTCGAGGGGTTGGCCGGCGCGTTGGACTGCTGGGGTCAATGGGCGGCCTGGAGCGAGGGAGTACGCCCACCCCAAAAGGGGGCCGGCTCAAGATAGATTCTTTGCATACGAGGGACGGGGTGGGCCGCGTCTCTCGTATGCAAAATGGTCAAGCGCCGGCGTCGCTTCAGGCATCCGGTTTGGGCTTGGCCCGCGCCACGGTGAGGCCCCGCACTTCGGCCGCGCCGGCTGCCCGCAGCGCCGCGGCGCACGCTTCCAATGTCGCGCCGGTGGTGCAGACATCGTCCACCAGGACGATGCGCCGACCGGCCGCCAGGGCCGCATCGGCGACGAATGCGCCGGCCATGTTCTGCGCCCGCTCGTGCATGTTCAGGCCCACCTGCGGCCGCGTGTCGCGCTGCCGGCGCGCCAGATGCTCGACGACGGGAATCCTGGCGGCCTGGCTCAGCCGGCGCGCCAGCAGAGTCGCCTGATTGAAGCCCCGCTCGCGTTCCCGTTGTGGGTGCAACGGCACCGGGACCAGCAAATCGGCCGGCGGGAAATGGACGACCCACCAATCGGCCAGCAAGCTGCCCAATGGCTCGGCCAACTCCATCTGCCCGGTGTATTTCAGGCGGTGAATCGCCCGGCGCAAGACGCCCGTCGAATAGGCCACTGCGTCCATGCGGACAAGCGACGAAGGCGCATTGGCGCACGCGGCGCACCGGCCGGGATGCCGCAATGGCCGGCCACAACGCCCGCAGACATGCGCCGGCAGGCGCTCGATGGTTCGCAGACATGACGCGCAGAGGGGCGCACCGCCCCGCCGGCAACCCAGGCATTGCGCGGGGAACAAGATGTCCAGAGCCAGCTCACCGGCGCGCACGCCGCCCACGAGCAACGCTTGCCAGACCGTCAAGAGCGCCGCACGCACCCCAGGCTCCCCGCGCATACCATCCTCATTTCCGCTTCATTCCATCAGCAGCCCGCCGGAAATGCTGACCGCC
Source organism: uncultured bacterium (assembly GCA_903872005.1). Next base: position 8,629 of record CAIQJD010000991.1, read on the forward strand.
AGCCCCGTCAGATAGTCGGATTCCGCAGAGGCCAGAAAGGCGGCCACGCCGGCGACATCGGCCGTGTGCGCCACGCGACCCCAGGGGATATCCTTCTCGGCCTTCCGCATATAAGCGGCGTAGCTCTCTTCCGGCGACGCGCCGGCCGGGGCCATGGCTGCTGCCAGCAGGCCGAAACGCTCGGTATCCACCAATCCAGGGCAGAGCGCGTTCACATTGATGCGGTAGGGCGCCAATTCGCCGGCCAATGCCTGGGTGAAGCCGATGACCGCGAACTTGGAAGCGCAATACGCCGAAAAGCGCGGCGAGCCGCGCTTGCCAGACACCGAAGACATGGTGATGATCTTACCGCCGCGCCCCTGTGGAATCATGATGCGCGCCGCCGCGCGACAGACCAGGAAGGTGCCGCGCACGTTGACGCGCTGCACCCGATCCCACTGCACGGCATCCAGATCAACCACCGGCACGCGGTCGGGGCCGGCCGGCGCGCCGGAGCTATTTACCAGGATGTCCAACTGGCCGAACTGCGCCAGCGCCTCGCGGAATAGGGCCGCGACCGAATCCTCGTCGCCGACATCCGCGGCGATAGCGCTGGCCCGCCGGCCCAGGGCGCGTATCTCTGCCGCCGCCTGGGGCAAGCCGCCCCAGCCGGTCGCGCCGGCGCCATAGGGCTGCGCTACCAAGTCGCTGACGATGACATCAGCTCCCTCTTGCGCCAGACGCATGGCGATGGCGCGCCCCATGCCCAATTCGCCGCCGGCGCCGGTCACCAGCGCGACTTTCCCGCTGAGATCATACATGGCCGCCGGCTCCTTTTAGCGCAAGATGCGCTGATCGCTCAGGTCTTTGCTGCCGTAGCTGCGCTGCATCGTGGCGCCGCGATATTCCTTGATTTCCAGGGCCGCCAGGGCATTGACGATGTGCGATTGCGTGGGCATATCTTCCCAGCGCGCCGGGTGGAACTGAATGCTCCCCTCGCCCTTCCAGTGCTCCTGGATGACCTGCTGGCTCTTCCCTTCGGGAGACAAAACCGCGTAGGCGACGTCGGCCGCGCCCCATTCTTCCGTCTTGGGGATGTACTTGTAGTGCAACACGCCGCGCGCTGCACTGGGAGTGGGGGCCGGCGCGCCGGCCGGCGGCGCGCTCTGCGCCAGCGGTCGCACCGCCATGTCGAAGAAGGTGAAGCCGAGCCAGCCGGCCTGAATATGCGCCGCGCCATCCAGGACGCGCGGCTCAGGCAGCTCGCAGTAAATCTTGGAATAGCCCAATTCTTCGCGGCCGGTGATGATCGGGTCGGTCAGGTTCTCCCACAGGACGGCCAGGAAGCTCCCTTCCGCCACATCGCGCGCGCCCCGGAAACGCGCCGGCCATTTGACGCCGAGGATATTGTAGCCGCGGCCGGCCAGCCACTCGATCTGCGTCATGTAGCCGGCCTCGATGGTCACGACCGGCTCGCCGATGCTCTCAAAGCCCGGCGGCAGCAGCGCATCGAGCTGC
>CAIQJD010000992.1 GCA_903872005.1 uncultured bacterium
ATCTAAAAAGGGCTGTACGCGCACGATCCGAAGAAGCATCCCGACGCCGAGTTCATCCCCGAGATCGAGGTCAACGCGCTGCTCCAACGCGACCTGGAAGATCTGGCCGTCGAGCGCGCCATGCTGACCGCCCTGGCGCGTTCTCGCTCGGTGAAAGAGGTCTTCATCGTCAATGGCCTGGAGCGCGGCAACATCGGCAAGGCCCTCGCCGGCGAAAACGCCGGCACGCGCATCTACTGCGCCTGAAAGCGGCCGCCGGCATTTGACAAGCGGCGTCCAGTGCGCTATGATTACAGTAGCTCCAAGCGAGCCAGGCGGTCGCGACCGGCGCGGCCGGTCGAGGAAAGTCCGAGCTCCACAGAGCGCGATGCTGGGTAATCCCCAGGCGGGGTGACTCGACGGACAAGTGCCACAGAAAAGGACTGCCGGCCCGCAAGGGTCGGCGAGGGTGAAAAGGTGGTGTAAGAGACCACCGGCGGCGCGGGAAACCGGGTCGGCCAGGTAAACCCCATCGGGAGCAAGATCGAATAGGAGGGCTAGACGCTGCGACGTCAGGGAGCTGCTCGCTCTCAGTCCTCGGGTAGATCGCTGGAGGCAGCCGGCGACGGTTGCCCTAGATAGATGATCGCCGCCCGACGTCAACGTCGGGTACAGAACTCGGCTTATCGGCTCGCTTGGAGCGCCTCACGTGCAGACGTGAGGCGCTTTTCCATGCGTCCTCAGCTCAGACTTCCATCGCCTTTTCCACATCCTGCGCCAACCGCTTGCCGGCCACCAAACGATGCACGGCATGGATGTGCGGATACATCACGTCGTCATGCTCCAGGAAGGGCGCGGCCTGCCGGATGAGCGCATACGCCACGCCCGTCCCCTTCCCCAAGCGCGGCTCCCCGCCCAACGCCTCGCGCCGAAAATCAATCCCCTGCGCCGCCGACAGTAACTCAATCGCCAGGATCCATTCCACATTGCGGAGGATCTGCGTCGCGTGGCGCGCCGCGATCGGCCCCATGCTCACGTGATCCTCCGTATTGGCCGAGGTCGGTATCGTGTCCACGCTGGCCGGATGCGCCAGCGACTTGTTCTCCGAAGCCAACGCGGCCGCCGTGTACTGCACCAGCATGAATCCCGAATCCAGGCCCCCGTGCTTGATAAGGAACGCCGGCAACACGCTGGCGTTGCTCGCCTCGTCCGTCAGGCGCGTGGTACGTCGCTCCGAGATATTGCCCAGCTCTGCCAGCGCCAGCCCCAAATAGTCCATAGAGATCGCCAGCGGCTCCCCGTGAAAATTGCCCCCCGAAAGCCAGGTTGGCCGGCCGTCGTCTTCAAAGAAGAGCAGCGGATTATCCGTGGCGCTATTCAACTCAATGCTCAGCACCCAACGTGCGTACAGGATCGCATCCCGCGCCGCGCCATGCACCTGCGGGATGCAGCGCAGCGTATACGCGTCCTGCAGATTCAGCGGATCGTCAGCCCGCGTGAACTCGCTCCCCTCGATGAGCCGGCGCAGATAGGCTGCGCTCTCGATCTGTCGCGGATGCGGCCGAGCCTGATGGATGCGCGCATCATAAGCGCGCGGCGTGCCATGCATCGCCTCCAAAGAGAGCGCGCCGGCGATGTCCGCCACATGGGCCACATTCTCGGCGTCCAGAGTCGCCAGGACGCCCAGAGCCGTCATGAAGGCCGTCCCATTGGTCAGCGCCAGACCCTCTTTCGCCCCCAATTCCACCGGCTTCAGGCCGGCGCGCGCCAGCGCGGCCGCGCCGGGCATCACCTCGCCCTGATACTCCGCCTCGCCCAGCCCGATCAGCACCAACGCCACATGCGCCAGAGGCGCCAGATCGCCGCTGGCGCCCAGCGACCCCTGACATGGGACGACCGGATGCACGCCGCGCCGCAGCAGATCCAGTAGCAGTTGCAGCGTCTCCAGCCGCACGCCCGAATGGCCTTTCGCCAGCGTGTTGGCCCGGATCAACATCATCGCCCGCGTCACGTCCCGACTGATCGGCTCGCCGACGCCCACCGCATGGCTCATGATGATATTGCGCTGCAACTGCCGCGTCTGATCCGGCGAGATGATGCGATCTTTGAATGCCCCAAAGCCCGTCGTCAGGCCATAGACGATCTGGCCGGCCGCCACCGCCTCATCCACCGCCGCACGCGCCCGCTGCACGCGCGCGCGCGCCGTATCCGAAAGGACGACATCCCACTCCGCCGGCGCCCCACGCGCCACCTGCGCCGCCTGCTCCAACGTCAAATGCTCCCCATCGAGCCACACTCGTCCCATACTATCCTCCCTCGGAATCCCTTGCTTGTCCGTCGCTCCTGGCTGCCCCCGATGCTGCAGCGAGAACGCCCGGCAGTATAGCAGACCGCCGGCGGCCTGTCCAGTTGACAGCCCACTCCCCTTTGGGTATACTCCCGCCTATGCGTATCTCACAGACCTACTGGACCACCCTCCGCGATGCGCCGGCCGGCGTCGAGCTGCCCGGCCAGCAATTGCTACTGCGCGCTGGCCTCCTGCGCGCCCCCGCGCCCACGTTGTGGAACTTCCTGCCCCTGGGCCAGAAAGCATGGGAACGGCTTCTGGCTCGCACTGCCGCGCTCCTGGAGGCCGAAGGCGCTACCCGCGCCGCGCTGCCCCCCTGCAAGCCGGCAGAATCCTCCAGCGGGCAGGCAGGACGCTGGCACTGGGGAGCCGAACCGGCCTGGGCCATCTGGGACATCGGCGAGCGCGACCTCCGCTCGTACAAGCAATTGCCAGCGCTCTTCTACGATGTCACGCCGCGCGTCAGCGCGCATCCCAACGCCCGCGCCGGCCTCCTCGGCAGCGCCATCACGCGCCGGCTGACCGTTGGCGGCCTCTTCGCCAACCCCACATTGGCCGAAACCGCCAACACACGCCTGCGCCAGAGCTTGCTCGACTTCCTGACCCGGCTCGCCCTGCCGCTCCTGCCGGCCCTCGCAGCCGCCGGCGCGGCCCACAGTTGGGTCTACCCGCACCCGCTCGGCGATGCCACGTATTTCCATTGCCCGGCCTGCGCCTTCGCCGCCCTGCCCGGCGCTGCCGTCATCGCCCCGCCCCCGGCCGAGACCGCCGACCTGCTGCCCATCCAGGAAGTAGAAACCCCCGATTGCACCACCATCGCCGGCCTGGCCGCCTTCCTCGGCGTGCCGGCATCGCGCACCATGAAAGTCGTCTTCTACACGACCGATGATCGTCAGGTCGTCTGCGCCGTCATTCGGGGCGACCTCGCCATTGACGAAGAGAAGCTCAGCCGCGCTCTGGGCGGGCGCGCCTTCGCGCCCAGCAGCGATTCCGAAGTGCGCTGGATCGGCTCCGTCCCCGGCTATGGCTCGCCCATCGGCCTGCGCCATGTCACGGTGCTGGCCGATCCCAGCGTCATGGTCGCCCGTAACCTGGTCGCCGGCGCGAACCGGGAGCCATGCCACCTGCTCAACGTCACACCCAGCCGCGACTTCAAAGTGGATCGAATCATAGACCTGCGCGCCGCTGCGGCCGGCGATCCCTGCCCGCTCTGCGGCGCGCCGCTCTCCGCCTC
>CAIQJD010000993.1 GCA_903872005.1 uncultured bacterium
CCCATCACTGGTAGGAGGAGAATCGTCATGAAGCGTTACATGGTGCTGGCATGGCTGGTCGTCCTGGCGCTGCTCGTCGGCGCCTGCGCGCCGGCTACGCCGCAAATCGTCGAGAAGATCGTCGAGAAGACGGTCGTCGTCGAAAAAGAGAAAATCGTCCAATCCACCGTCGTTGTCGAAAAAGAGAAGGAAGTGACGAAGGTTGTCGAGAAGCAGGTCGTAGTCACCGCCACGCCGGCCCCGAAGGGCGGCAAGCTCACCTACGGCTTGACCCTCGTCGTCTCCAACATTGACCCGCACGGCGGCTCGTCGTCCGAGTTGGGCATCTTCCTGACCAGCGTCTACGACCCGTTGGTGTGGCGCGATCAGGCCGGCAAGTACTACCCCGGCCTGGCGAAGAAGTGGGAAATCTCGCCCGACGGCAAGATCTACACCTTCACCCTGCGCGATGACGTCAAGTTCCACGACGGCGAAGCCTTCAATGCCGACGCCGTCAAGGCCAACTTCGACCGCATCATGGATCCGGCCGTCAAGTCGGCCAAGGCCATCTACATGATGGGTCCCTATGAGAAGACCGAAGTCGTGGACAAGACCACGGTCAAAGTCTACTTCAAAGAGCCGTATGCGCCCTTCCTCGATTCGGTGAGCCAGGTCTACCTCGCTATGTGCTCCCCGAAGGCGCTCAAAGAAGGCGGCGTGGACAAGTACCGTGAGAAGCAAGTCGGCACCGGCCCCTTCATGTTCAAGGACTACGTCGCCAAGGACCACCTCACCCTGGTCAAGAACCCCAACTACAATTGGGCGCCGTCGTTCATGCAGCACCAGGGCGCGGCCTACCTGGACGAGATCACCTTCCGCTTCTACCCGGATGCGGCAACCCGCGCGCCGGCCCTCGAATCCGGCGAAGCCCAGATCATGGGCGAGATCGCGCCGATTGACGCCAGCCGGCTCATGGCCGACGCCCGCTTCCAGATCGTCAGCGTCGCAGTGCCCGGCCAGTCGCTGCAGTTCTTCGTCAACACCCAGAAAGAGCCGACCAGCGATCTGAAGGTGCGCCAGGCATTGCTCTACGGCATTGACCGCGAAGCCATCGTCAACGGCATCTTCCGCGGCCTGTCCCCGGTCGCCTACGGCCCACTGGGACGCAACACCCCCGGCTATGACCCGAAGGTGGAAGGGCTGTACAAGTACGATCTGGCCAAGGCTAAGCAGCTCCTCAAGGACGCCGGCTGGGCCGATGCCAACGGCGACGGCATCCTGGACAAGGGCGGCAAAGAGCTGGCTCTCAACAGCATCTTGCAAAGCTGGGGCTATCTGCCCGAAATCGGCACCGCCATGCAGGGCATCTACCGCCAGTTGGGCGTGAAGATGAATAACCAGGTCCTGGCCTACCCGGCGGCCGTCGAAGCCAATGGCAAGGGCGATCACAACATCACGCCGCAGGCCATCAGCAGCAGCGACGCCGACGTTCTGTCGTCCTACTTCCACAGCAAGAACATCGAGAAGGGCTTCTCCTGGTCGCGCTTCAAGGATGCCGAGCTGGACAAGTGGCTGGATGACGCGGTCAAAGAGACCGACACAGCCAAGCGCACCGAGCTGTACGCCAAGGTGCAGCAGCGCGTCATGGAACAGGCGTTGATCATTCCGGTACGCGACTACGTCAACCTCAACGGCGCCAGCGCCAAGGTGAAGGGCCTACGCTATAGCTTGCAAGGCTGGTTCCCCTGGCTGTACGACGTCTACATGGAGAAGTAGTCTGACCTTTTCCCTGCGGCGCTGACCGCAGAATGCGTCGTCCCGTAGAGCGCCGGCGCGCGCCGGCGCTCTACCGCCCGCAATGCTCCGGTCTGCAGGCCTGTTTCTGGCCGGCGGAGGATACGTATGTTCCGATACATTCAACGTCGCCTGCTCCTCATGATCCCCGTCCTGTGGGGCGTCGTCACGCTGGTCTTCTTCCTCATGTACATGCTGCCCGGCGATCCTGCCGCGACGATCCTGGCCCAATCGGGCGGCAAAGCGGAATCGCTGGATAAGATCCGCGCCCAACTTGGCCTGGATCAACCGGTCGGCGTGCAATACGTGCGCTTTCTCGCCAACGCCGTGCGCGGCAATTTCGGCGACTCGATCTTCCTGCGCCAGCCGGTGACGGAGATCTTGGTCAGCAACATCCCGCAGACGTTGGCCCTGGCCCTGACCGGCGCGGCGCTGGCATTGGCGCTGGGCTTCTTCTTCGGCATCCTGGCCGCGCTCAACCACAACACCTGGATAGACCGGCTTGCCATGGTCACGGCGATTGCCGGCGTCTCCATGCCCAACTTCTGGCTGGCGCTGCTCATCATGTACCTGCTGGCCGCGCTCAATGCCTCGGCCGGCTACATGATTCTCCCCATCACCGGCCAGGGCACGCCCAAGCACCTGATCGTGCCGGGCCTGATTCTGGGCTTCGCCATGTCCGGCCAACTGGCGCGCCTGGTCCGTTCCAGCATGTTGGAAGTGCTGCGCCAGGAATACATCACCACCGCCAAAGCGAAGGGCCTGGCCCGCCAGGTCGTCATCATCCGCCACGCCCTGCGTAACGCGCTCATCCCGGTGGTCACCATGCTCGGACTGCAATTCGGCGCGCTGCTGGGCGGCGCCGTCATCATCGAGACGGTCTTCTCGCGGCGCGGCCTGGGCCGCACCATCGTAGATGCGATCATGTGGAAGGACCTGCCCATTGTACAGGGCGCGGTGTTAGTAACCGCCGCACTGTACATGCTGGTCAACCTGCTGGTAGACATTTCTTACGCGTTGATTGATCCGCGTATTCGCTATAGTTGACCCCGAACGAGGTGTACGTTGACTCTGGGAACCCAAAGGCCGGCCATCTCCAATGATACGCGCGGCCTGAAACGCATGCGAGCCGAAAGCCCGTGGCGCATCGCGCTGCGGATGCTGATTCGCAACAAAGTGGCCATGGCCGGCCTGAGCATCTTGCTGCTCCTGGCCCTCATCTCCATGCTCGCCCCGGTCATCGCGCCCAGCGACCCGGACGCCGTAGACATCCTGAACCAACTGCGCGGGCCGAGCCGGCAACACATCATGGGCACCGATCTCTTCGGCCGCGATATCCTCAGCCGCATCTTCTGGGGCGGGCGCATCACCCTGGTCGTCGGCTTGATTTCCGTCGGCATCGCCGCGACCATCGGCATCCTGTTGGGCCTCGTTTCGGGCTACTACGGCTCGCTGCTGGACACCCTCATCATGCGCTTCATAGACATCCTGCTGGCCTTCCCGCGCATCCTGTTAGCCCTTACCATCGTAGGCATGTTGGGGCCGGGCCTGCTAAATGTGATGATCGCCGTGGGCATCGCCGGCATCACCGGCTACGCCCGCCTGGTGCGCGGCTCTGTTCTCAGCGCCAAAGAAGCGGTCTACGTCGAAGCGGCGCGGGTCGTGGGCTGTCAGGATTCCAAGATCCTGTTCCGCCATTTGTTGCCCAACATCATCGGGCCGGTGATCGTGCTGGCGACGCTGGATGTCGCCTCGGCCATCTTGTCTGCTTCCTCGTTGAGCTTCCTGGGTCTCGGCGTCCAGCCGCCGGCTTCGGAATGGGGGGCCATGCTGAACGAAGGACGCCAGTACTTGCGCGCCGCGCCCTGGATCACCCTCTTCCCCGGTCTTGCTATCATGCTCTCTGTGCTTTCCATCAATATGCTCGGCGATGGGCTGCGCGACGCCCTCGACCCGCGCCTGAAAGCATAGACCCACCATCCGACGCGCGAGGCTTGCAAAGGAACATGAGTGTAGATAAGACGATCCTGAAACGCGCTGAAGAGCTGGCATCGCGATTGGTTGCCATCCGCCGCGCCATTCATCGCCGGCCCGAATTGGGCTTCGAGGAGTTCGAGACAGCCGAGCTGGTCTGCAGCACCCTGGATCGCCTGGGCGTCCCCTATCGCTCCGGCGTCGGCCGCACCGGCGTCGTGGCCGAGTTGGGCGAAGGCCGGCCGTGCATCGCCCTGCGCGCCGACATGGACGCGCTCCCCATCAACGAGCGCACCGGCCTGGCGTTCACTTCGGAAATCTCCGGCGTGATGCACGCCTGCGGTCACGACGCGCACACCGCCGCGCTCCTGGGCGCGGCCATGCTGCTGAAAGAGATGGCCCTGCCGCGCGGCTCCGTGCGCTTCCTCTTCCAGCCGGCCGAAGAGACCGGCGACGACGACGGCAAGAGCGGCGCCGACCGCATGGTCGAAGCCGGCGCCATGGCCGGCGTGGACGCCGTGCTCGGCCTGCACAATATCGTGGATCGCCGGCCCGGCACAGTGCTGGTCTCGCCCGGCCCCATCCTCGCCGCCACCGATACCTTTGACCTCATCATCACCGGCCAGACCAGCCACGGCGCGTATCCCCATCGCGGCGTAGACGCCATCGTCCTGGCCGCCCAGGTCGTCAATGCCATCCAGAGCATTGTGGCCCGGCGCATTGACCCCATGGAGATGGGCGTCATCACCGTCGGCACCATCGTCGGCGGACGCAAAGCGAACATCATTGCGGATCGCGTCGAATTGACCGGCACCATGCGCAGTTTCAGCCCGCACGTGCGCCAACAGATCCTCGACGGACTGGAAGACTCCTGCCGGCTGACCAAATGGCAGGGCGGCAGCTACGAAATGCGGATCGTCAAGGGGCATCCCACGACCATGAACGATCCAGGCATGGCGAAACTGGTGCGACGGGTGGCGGAAGGGCTGGGAATGAGCGTAGAAGACGAACACCCCTCGCCGGTCTCCGAGGACTTCAGCCTGCTGTCCAGCCTGGCCCCCGGCGCGTACTTCCTGGTGGGCGCGGCCCTGGACGACGGCGCGCCGCAACGCCAGGCGCACAACGCCGCGTTCGACATTGACGAGCGCTGCCTGCCCATCGCTGCGGCCATGTTGGCCGAATCGGCGCGCCAGTTTCTCCTGCACGGCGGCGTCATACGCGCATGATGGCCTGCTCCTCCCGCAAGAGGTCGCTTTGATCGGGACACTCGCACCAGCAACCCATGACGCGACAGCCAAAACGACCGGCGTCGCTCGCTACCTCGCCGACGGCATCGCGCCGGCGCGCCTGGCGGCCGGCTTCCTCCGCAGCCCCGTTGCCCGCGCCGAACAGCTCCGCGTGGACATCGCGCCGGCCCTCGCCGTCCCCGGCGTCATCGCCGCCGTTAGCGCCGACGATTTCGCGCCGGCCGACGGAGCGCCGGCCCTGGCGCGCGGCGAGATTCACTATCTCGGCGAACCCCTGGCCGCCGTCGCCGCAGAGAGCGACGCCGCGCTGGAGGCCGGCCTGGCTGCCATCGTGGCCGCGTGGCACGCCGCGCCGGCCGTCGAGCAGATGGGCGACGGACAGCCGGCCGCCACGCACGCCTGCGGGCGCGGTGACGCCGATGCGGAGCTGCAGGCCAGCGGCGTCGTCCTCGACGCCGCCTACACGATCCCGGCGCGCCACACGCCGGCATTGGAACCGGCCGGCGCGGTGGCCGTTCCCCACGGCGCCGGCGGCGTGACCATCTACAGCCCCGACCTGCACCCCCTGGGGCTACGCATCCGACTGGCGACAACGCTGGACATGCCCTCCGAACAGATACGCGTCCTCTCTCCGACCATCGGCGGATATGCCGGCAACGACTCTGACATCCTCTTTCAGTGCGCCGCCAGCGCGGCGCGACTGGCGTTGCAGTGCGGCCGGCCGGTGCAATTGGTCGCTTCGGCCCAGGAGACAGCCTCCTTCGGCCCCCACAGCAGCGCCATGTCCGCGCGCTACCGCCTGGGCGCGGACGCCGATGGCAGCCTGCGCGCCGCCGCCATTGAAGTCTGGGCGGATATAGGCCCGTTCGGGCAAAGCGCCGGCAGGCGCGCCGCGCGGCACGCCGCCGGCCCGTACCGCTGGCCGGCCAGTCGCGTCGCCCTCACCGAGATACGCACAAACAACGGGCTGGTCGGTCTCGGGCGCGGCGCCGGCGTGCTGGAGATCGCAGCCGCCGGCGAGCAAGCCATGGATGAGCTGGCCGAACGCTGCGGCATAGACCCGTTGGAACTGCGCCTGAAGAACTGCCTGGTCGCCGGCGATGCCATGCCCTTCGGCCAATCTCTGGACGCTTCCGTTGGTCTGCGGCGCTGCCTGGAGCAGGTCGCAACATGGAGCGGCTGGGCGCAGAAACGGCCGGCCTACGCCGCGCAGCCGGCCACAAGCGTCGTCCGACGCGGCATCGGGATCGCGGCCTGCTGCTACGGCAACGGCCTGGACGATGGGCTGGCAGATCACGCCGGCTGCCGCATTGTTCTGGAGCCGGAAGGCGTCTTCCAGATCAGCGTCGGCGCGCCAGAATACGGGCAGGGCCTGCACGCCATGTTGCGCCGGCTTGCCGGCGAGACCCTCGGCTTTCCGTCGGAACTCTTCCACCTGCGCCAGCCGGACAGCGACAGCGCCAGCGAAGCCGGCCCCCTGCTCGGCGCGCGCGCCGCCGTGGCCTTGGGCCATGCCACCCTGCTGGCCGCGCGCAAATTGCGCGCCGCACTCTGGACAGCGGCGGCGGCCGTCCTGGACTGCGACGTCGCGTCTATCTCCTGGGACGGCGGGCATTTCTGCGCGCCGGCCGGCCGGCACGCCGATCTGACGCAGCTTTGCGCGGCTGCCGGCGATCTGGGACTGCCTCTCTCCGCCACGGCGCGCTGGGACGCGCCGCGCCAGACCGGCTACGCCGCCTACACCTTCGGCGCGCAGGTCGCAGAAGTCGAGGTGGATCTGCTGGCCGGCGCGACGCGCCTTCTCGGCTTGTGGGGGGTTTTCGATGTCGGCAGAGTCTTGCACGCCCAGGGAGCGCTGGCGCAAGCCTACGGCGG
>CAIQJD010000994.1 GCA_903872005.1 uncultured bacterium
CCGCCGGGGAGTTCGACACGACCTACCTGGACACTTTCCAGCCCGCCCGGGACCGGGAATCCGATCTGGCTGATGAGCGTGACGTCGCGCTCGCGGCCGCTCTTCTCGCCCACCGTGGGCGCTCCGTTGGAGTGGGGCAGCGCGGCGCTGACGGCAATGTGTGGCGCGCCACTGCCTGGCGCGAACAGATGTAAGAGGACGCCCCATGTCCATCTACTGCGTCTCCATCGGCAGGCGCGAATATCAGGTGCAGATCACGGATACTCATACCCTGCTGGATGGCGAGCCCGTCCCCTGCGACCTGACCTCGCTCAACGACAACGGCATGCACCAGCTGAGCCGTGACAACCAGAGCCGGGAAGTCTACCTCGCCAGCCGGCCGTCGGGCGTTTACGAAGCCTATGTGGCAGGCCGGCGCATCGTGGCGCGCGTCGATCCCGCGAACCGGCGGCGCCGGCCGGCCGCGCCTGGCGCCGGCGAGATTGTGGCGCCGATGCCGGGCCTGATAGTCGAATTCCTTGTGCGCGAAGGCGACATCGTGGAGGCCGGCCAGCCCGTGGTCGTGGAGGAGTCCATGAAGATGCAGATGCAGCTTCGCGCCGAGTCCGCCGGGCGTGTGACCCGAGTCATCGGCCGGCCCGGCAAACAGGTGGAGAAGGGCGCTGTCCTGGTCAAAATCGCGCCGCACACCGGCGCGTGACCGCGCTCTCACAGCGACTTCTTGGAGGACCTGCCCTATGGATACCCACAGCGCATCAGAAGAGCCTATCGCCATCGTCGGCATCGCCGGGGTGTTCGCCGGCGCATCCAGCGCCCAGGAGTATTGGGACAATATCCTGAACAAGATCGACTGCATCACGGACGTGCCGCAGTCGCGCTGGAACGCCGACGACTACTACGACCCCGACCCGGCCGCGCCGGACAAGACCTACTGCCGGCGGGGCGGCTTCATCCCCGACATCGACTTCAATCCCATGGAGTTCGGCTTGCCGCCGAACATCCTGGAGGTCACCGACGTCTCCCAGCTGCTGAGCCTCGTGGTCGCGCGAGACGTGCTGGAGGACGCGGGCTGCGGCTCCGGCCGCGAATTCGACCGTGAGCACACCGGGGTGGTCCTGGGCGTGGCGGGAGGCCAGAAGCTGATCACGCCGCTGGCCAGCCGCCTGCAGTACCCGGTCTGGCGGCGCGTCCTGGTCGCCAGCGGCATCGCCGAGAAGGACGCCGACGTCATCGTGGAGAAGATCAAGCTGGCCTACGTGCCCTGGGAAGAGAACTCCTTTCCGGGCCTGCTCGGCAACGTCATCGCCGGGCGCATCGCCAACCGCTTCGACCTGGGCGGAATGAACGCGGTCGTGGACGCCGCCTGCGCCAGCAGCCTGGCCGCCGTGCAGATGGCCGTGGACCAGCTGCGCCTGCGCCGCTGCAACATGATGATCAGCGGCGGCGTCGACACCGACAACTCCATCTTCACCTACATGTGCTTCAGCAAGACGCCGGCGCTCTCCCGCAGCATGGCCAGCCGCCCATTCGATGCCAACGCCGACGGCATGATCGCCGGAGAAGGCATCGGCATGCTGGCCCTCAAGCGCCTCGAGGATGCGGAGCGCGACGGCGACCGCATCTACGCGGTCATCCGCGCCATCGGCTCGTCTAGCGATGGCCGCTTCAAGAGCATCTACGCGCCACGGCCGGAGGGCCAGGCCCGCGCGCTGCGCCGCGCCTATTCCGCCGCCGGCTTCGAGCCATCCACCGTGGGACTCATCGAGGCGCATGGCACGGGCACCGCCGCCGGCGACCCCGCCGAGTTCGAGGGGCTGCGCGCGGTCTTCAACCATTCCAACACGCGCAAGCAGCACATCGCCCTCGGCAGCGTCAAGTCACAAATCGGCCACACTAAGGGCGCCGCAGGCGCCGCCGGGCTGATCAAGGCAGCCCTGGCCTTGCACCAGAAGGTTCTGCCTCCCACCATCAACGTCACCGGCCCCAACCCCAAGCTGGACATCGAGAACTCACCGTTCTACGTCAACACCGAAGCCAGGCCCTGGGTCCGCGCCTCCGGCG
>CAIQJD010000995.1 GCA_903872005.1 uncultured bacterium
GGGGCTATCAGCTCCCCGCGCTGACGCGGCGCTACCGCGTGCTGCGCTACGATTGTCGCGGCCAGTGGCAGTCGGAGCATCCGGCCGGCCCGTACAGCATGGAGCTGCACGCCAACGATCTGGCGGCGCTCCTGGATGCGCTGGGCATCGCCCGCGCCCATGTTGCCGGCATCTCCTACGGGGCCGAGATCAGCCTGTGGTTCGCGTGGAAGTACCCGGCGCGGACGCGCAGCGTCATCTTCGCTTCCGGAGTGAGCGAGGTCGGCGCGATCCTGGCCGGCGTGGCCGGCTTATGGCTGGCGGCGGCCCAACGCCACGACCCGGAGCTGCTCTTCGCCGCGACCTACCCGTTCAACTTCAGCGCGCGCTGGATTGCGGCCAACCAGCCGGCCCTGGCCGCGGCCCGCGCCCGCTACGCCGCGCTCGACTTCGACGCGTTCGCCGAGTTGTGCCGCTCCTTCCTGCAATTGTATATCACGCCAGAGCTGCATCGCATTACCGTCCCGACCCTGCTGATGGTTGGCGAAGAAGACAATCTGAAGCCGCGCTCCTATGCAGATATCATCGCACGCGAGATGCCGCACGCTGCCTACGCCGTTGTCCCCCGTGCGGGTCATGCGCTCTGTTGGGAACAACCCCTCGTCTTCAATAGCCTGATCTTGGGCTTCCTGGAGCAACAGGAGAAAGGAGGCAGTTAGCGCCTGATCTTGACGTCGCGCGGAGCCGAGCTTGCAGGCCGGATCGCCCGGCCCAAGACTCGATTCCCATAGACCGTTGGCCTGACATCCGCAGCGAACTCGTAACCATACGGAGGAGAAACAGATGCGTACTACTCATTGGAACAAATGGTTCATCATCAGCCTCGTGGTCATGCTGAGCATGATCTTTGCCGCGTGCGCGCCCACGCCGACGCCGGCCCCGACCGCCGCGCCGGCCCCCACGCAAGCGCCCACCAAGGCCCCCGAAGCGACCAAGGCCCCGGCCGCCACGACGGCCCCGACCGCAGTCCCCGCGACCGGCAAGCCCCTCGTGATCGCCGAATTGACGGACAATTCGGGCGGCCTCGCCATCTACGGCCCGCTCTACGAGCGCGGCTTCGAGATCGGCCTGGACTACGTCACCGAAGGCAAGCGCGTCATCGCCGGCCGGCCGGTCCAGGTCATCCTGAAGGACACCGCCAGCAACACCGAAAAGGGCGCAACCCTGGCCCGCGAAGCCATCGAAAAAGACGGCGCGGACATCCTGGTCGGTGTGCCCAGCTCGCCGGTCGCTTTGGCCGTGGGCGGCATCGCCACGCAGAACAAAAAGCTCTACATCGCCGGCCCGGCTGCGGCCGACGCCATCACCGGCGCGAACTTCAGCCCCTACGTCTTCCGCAGCGGTCGCCAGAACATCCAGGACGCGCTGACCATGGGCGCGGCGCTGGTCAAGCTCGGCCAGAACTTCATCCAGATTTCCCAGGACAACGCCTTCGGCCAGGGTTCGGCGGCCGGCTTCTACGCGGTCGTCAAGGCGGCCGGCGGCAAGTTCACCATCAACGATGACGCCAAGGGCGCCGGCGCGATCTATTGCCCGCCCGACACCACCGACTTCACGCCCTACATCAACCAGATCCTCGACTCCAAGGCCAACGTCCTGATCGTGACCTGGTCGGGCGCCGGCTTCGTGCCGATGTTCCAGCAGATGACCCAGATGGGCGTCTTCAAGCAGATGGCCGTTGCCACCGGCATGGGCGACAACCAGACCCTGGCGAAGGGCTACGCCGATGCCCTCAACTCGGTGGGCGTCGTCGTCTACCACTACTCGCTGTTCAACACGCCG
Source organism: uncultured bacterium (assembly GCA_903872005.1). The sequence goes on from CAIQJD010000995.1 coordinate 1,822, forward strand.
GCCAACAAGTACCTGACCGACGAGCACATCAAGCGCTTCAAGCTGCCGCCCGACCTGTGGGCCGAAGCCGGCTTCAACGCCGCCATCATGATCAAGCAGGCCGTCGAGGCCACTAAGGGCGACACCTCCGGCGACGCGCTGATCAAGGCGCTCGAAGGTCTGAAGTTCCAGGGGCCGAAGGGCGACTATCAGGTTCGCGCCGAAGACCACGCCCTGCTGCAGCCCATGACGCTGGTCAAGCTCCTGAACACCACGGATAAGGACTTCAAGTTCTTCGAGCTGGTCACGCTCTTCAAGCCCGAAGAGACGGCTCCGCCGTGTTCCGTGCCGGCCGATCTCAAGCGCTGCAAGTAAGCAGACCACTGATCTGACAGGGAGTGTTTTGGGCCAAAGCGGCCCAAAACACTCCGGTCGCGAAAGGCGGAATGGACCAATGGCCGACCCCATGATCGAGACCCGCCGGATAGCCAAGCACTTTGGGGGCCTGCACGCCGTGGATGGTGTGGACCTGCAAGTCGCCGAAGGCTCGCTGCATTCCATTATCGGCCCGAACGGCGCCGGCAAGACCACTCTGTTCAATCTGATCAGCGGCAACCTGAAGCCGACGGCCGGCCAGGTCTTCTTGCGTGGCCGCGATATCACCGGCCAGCCGCTGCACCACATGGCGCACCTGGGGATTGGGCGCTCGTTCCAGATCACCAACGTCTTCCCCAATCTCACGGTGCTGGAGAATGTGCGCCTTTCGGCGCAGGCCCTGGGCCGAGACAACCTCAAGCTGTGGGCCTCGGCCGGGCGCTTCCGGCGCTACCAGGAGCAAGCGCTGGCCGCGCTGCGCGAGGCCGGGCTGGAAGAGAAGGCCGGCCTGCCGGCCGCGGTCCTGCCGCATGGCGACAAGCGCAAGCTGGAGCTGGCGATCATCCTGGCCGGCGACCCGCAACTGCTGCTGCTGGACGAGCCGACGGCCGGCATGGCCTCGGAACAGGTGCCGGCCCTGGTGCAGATGATCGCCCGCATCCGCGCCGCCGGCAACAAAACGATCATCCTGGTCGAGCACAACATGAGCATCGTCATGAACATCTCCGACCGCATCACCGTGATGCACCAGGGGAAAGTCCTGGCGGAGGGCAACCGGGCGGAAATCGCGGCGAACGAGGCGGTGCAGAAGGCATACCTGGGAGACCTGCGGCTATGACGAATATCCTGGAGGTCAAGGGCATCCATACGTTCATCAATCAGTTCCATATTTTGGAGGGGGTGTCGCTGGCCGCGCCGGAGAAGAGCATCACGGCGCTGTTGGGGCGCAATGGCGCCGGCAAGACGACCACGCTCCGCTCCATCATTGGGCTGAATCCGCCGCGCGAAGGGGAGATCCTCTTCGCCGGCGAGCCGATTCAGGGCAAGACGGCCTACGCCATCGCCGCGCGCGGCATCGGCTATGTGCCGGAATACCGCGCCATCTTCCGCGCCCTGACGGTCGAAGAGAATCTCAAGATCGCCGAGCGGCGCAAGGGCGACCTGGCGCGCCACAGCGACATGATCTTCACCCTCTTCCCCGACCTGAAACGCTTCTATCGTCTGCCCGGCGGCCAGCTCTCTGGCGGACAGCAGCAGATGCTCGCCATCGCCCGCGCCCTGGTGCCCGAAAACAAGCTCCTGTTGGTGGACGAACCGAGCGAGGGCCTGGCTCCCATCATCATCGAGGCCATCGTCGCCGCCTTGCGGCAGCTCTCCGCGCACGTGACGATCTTGCTGGTGGAACAGAATTTCAACATGGCCTCGCAGCTTGCCGAGCGCTATTATATCCTCGATGATGGTCAGACGGTGAACGCAGGCCAGATGACCGACCTGACGCAGAACCGCGCCTTGATTACCAAATACCTGGGCGCGGGATGAAGGAGTAAGCCGATGAGCCTTTTCTTGCGTAGAAATCGCCCACTCCTGATCACGTTGGTCATCGTCCTCGCCATCGTGTTTTGGATGACGCGGCGCTATGAACCCAAAGTGACCGCCAGCATCCTCTTGTCCGGCGTGACCCTGGGCGCGCTCTATTTCCTGGTCGCTTCGGGGCTGTCGCTGATCTTCGGGTTGATGGACGTCTTGAACTTCGCGCACGGCGTCTTCTTCATGAGCGGGGCCTATCTCGGCTTCACCGCCTACGCGAACCCGCGCCTGGTGCTCAACACGCTGCCCTTCGCCGGCGTCTTGCTGGGCGGGGTCCTGCTCGGCCGCTGGGCCGGCAGCCGGTTGCGCGTGCGCTTCAGGACGCTCTGGCAGGAGCGGGGCGCGGCGGCCCTGTTATTCCTGCTGGCGGCCGGCCTGGTATTGCTGGGCGTGCGCGCCTTCGACCTGACGAAGCTGGCGGCCGCGGCCGCCACCACCGCCGGCGGGGCCGTGCCCACCGAGCTGGCCCAGGAAGCCGCCGCGATCTACTTGCCGCGCCTCGTGTGGCTGGCCGGCGCCGGCCTGTTCCTCGGTCTGGGCCTGAGCCGCATCGGCGTGGAGCAGACGCGCCCGCGCGTCGAATGGTCGTCCCTGGTCGCCGGCGGCGCCATCCTCGCGGTCAGCTTCGCCATCATTCCCATCCGCACGCCGGCCGAAACCTTCCTGTTGGGTCTCTCGTCCAACCTGCGCTTCATCCTTGCGCTTGTGTTTGGCCTGCTGGCCGGCGGCGGCATCGGCGCGCTGGTCGAATCGTCCCTGGTGCGGCCGCTCTACAGCCGGCCGATCTATCAGGTCTTGCTGACCCTGGGCCTCAGCTTCGTTGGCACGGAGCTGATCAAGAGCGTGTGGGGCACGGCCGGCTTCTACATGGACACGCCGGCTTTCTTCGCCGGCTCGGGCAAGAACTGCCCCTCGCCCAGCCTGTGGGCCTGGTTCGGCGATCACTGCCAGTCCATCAATGTGCTCGGCCGGCCCTTCCCCAGCTATCGCCTGTTCATCATCGCCCTCGGCGTGGTCATGTTCATCGCCATCGCCATCTTGCTCAAGCGCACGCGGCTGGGCATCATCATCCGCGCCGGCGTGCAAGATAGCGAGATGGTGCAGGCCCTGGGCATCAACGTGCGGCGGGTCTTCACGCTGGTCTTCGCCATCGGCTCGGGCCTGGCGGCCGTCGGCGGCGTGGCCGCCGCGCCCTTCCTGGGGGTCAACCTGGGGCTGGGCGCAGAATTGCAGCTCCAGGGATTCATTTCGGTGGTGATTGGAGGCATGGGCAACTACGTGGGCGCGGCCGTTGGGGCGCTCCTGGTCGGCGTGGCCCGCGCCTTCGGCGATCAGCTCGTCCTCTCTGGCATCCGTCTGCCATGGATGGAGAATGTGGTGCGCCTGTCGCCATCCATCGCTCGCGCTTCGACTGTGCTCATCATGGCCCTGATACTGTTGCTGCGGCCGGCCGGCCTGTTTGGCAAGAAGGATTAGGAGGACGCGCATGAACACCGCCCGCTCATTCATCTCCCGCAACTGGCTGGGGCCGGCCGTGCTGGCGCTTCTGGTCGCCTTCCCCTTCCTGCTGTCGCTCCTGAGCGGCCAGCCGGTCTCGGCCGGCGCGCCCAAGTTCTGGCAAGGGATGCTCATTCAGGTCTTCATCCTGGCCGTTTACGCCATGAGCTATGACCTGCTGATGGGCTATACCGGCATCCTGAGCTTTGGGCATGCCATGTTCTTCGGCGCCGGCGCATACACGGCCGGCATCCTGCTCAAGCATGCCGGCTGGGCGCTGGGACCGACCATTCTGGCGGTGATTGGCGTCGCCATCGCGCAGAGCATCCTCATCGGGGTGGTCTCGCTGCGGGTGCGCGGCGTCTAC
>CAIQJD010000996.1 GCA_903872005.1 uncultured bacterium
CACGCCCACGCCGGCGCCGGCTACCGGCACGCCAGAGCCGACCGAAGTCCCGCTGCCCACGGCGACGCCGGTCACCAAAGAAGCCTTCGAGAAATCGTACGCGCAATACCTCACCAACCTGAAGCAGCTCACCGGCATGGAAGAGGCGGACTATCGCGACCTGGTCCTGGCGCAGCTCTATCGCGAAGCCTTGCAGAAGATCATCTCGGCCCGCGTCCCCACGACCGGCGAACAGGTGCAGGCGCGCCACATCCTCGTGGCCGACGAAGCCACCGCGTTGAGCGTCAAGCAGCGCCTGGCTATCGGCGAAGATTTCGCCGCCCTGGCAAAAGAGTTCTCTACGGATAACAGCAACAAAGATACCGGCGGCGAGCTGGGTTGGTTCAGCCGCGACCAGATGGTCAAAGAGTTCTCAGACGCCGCCTTCTCCATGTCCGTCGGCCAGGTCAGCGAGCCAATCAGCACGACCTTCGGCTACCACATCATCAACGTCGAAGGCCACGAGCAGAATCGTGAGCTGGATCCCAGCACCGTGCAACAGTTGCAGGACGACGCCTTCACCCAATGGGTGACCGATGCCACCAGCAAGGCGATCATCCAGAAATACTGGACGCAGGACAAGGTCCCGCCCACGGCGACGCCGGTCTACGTGCAGCAACAGTAGCAAGACGCCGGCGTATCTCCATCCACCTTCATCTGGGCCTGCGGGAACCACAACCCGCAGGCCCTTTCCGTTTTGCGCGAAGGATGCGCTTGTGATACAATAGCCGGGTACGATTGGGGCGTCGCCAAGCGGTAAGGCAGCGGCCTTTGGAGCCGCTTATCAGAGGTTCGAATCCTCTCGCCCCAGCTCAGAAGGAATGGCCGATGCAATGGGCATCGGCCGGCCGATCGGGAACCCTGCCGCTCCGGCGTGTGGGGGCCGTCTATGGACGACCAAGGGAGATCCGGCCCGCAGGACGAGTCGGCGCAACCTGGTCTTTTTTTTATGGATGGGGATCATGCCCATGCCGCTCACCGTCATCCTGTTAGCCGCCGGCCAAAGCACGCGCATGCGCTCCAGCCGGCCCAAGATCCTGCACCCCCTGGCCGGCCGGCCGATGATCCGCTATGGCCTGGGGGCGGCCGCCGCGCTGGGCGCCGGCCGGCCGATTCTGGTCGTCGGCCATGCCGCCGAGCAAGTGCGCGCCTTGTTGGGCGATGAGGCCGAATACGTCTATCAAGAGCAGCGCCTCGGCACCGGCCACGCCGTCTTGCAGGCACGCGCCGCCGCCGAGCCACGCGGCGGGACGGTCGTCGTCTTCTACGGCGATATGCCGCTGCTGCGCCCGGAAACCCTGGCGGCGCTGGTCGCGCTGCACGCCGGCCAGGCCGGCGCAACGCCCGTGACCATGCTCAGCGTCAACTCGCCGGATTCGATGGGCTTTGGGCGCGTGACGCGCGACCCGGCCGGCCGCATCACCGGCATCGTCGAAGAAGCCGTCGCCACGCCGGAACAGAAGCGCATCACCGAGCTGAATTGCGGCGTCTACTGCTTCGAGTCCGCCTGGCTTTGGCCGCATCTGGAACGGATCCCCCTCAGCCCCAAAGGCGAATACTACCTGACCGACCTCATCGGCCTGGCCGCCGGCGAAGGCTGGCCGGTCGCCGCGCTGACCATCCGCGACATGGAAGAAGTGCAGGGCATCAATGACCGCGTCCACCTGGCCCAGGCCGAAGCGATCATGCGCCGGCGCATCAACGAGCGCCTCATGCGCGCCGGCGTCACCCTGACCGACCCGGCGACGACCTACATTGACGCCGACGTCGAAATCGGCGCGGACAGCGTCGTCTACCCCGGCACGCACATCCAGGGGCGCACGCGCATCGGCGCGGCATGCGAGATTGGGCCGGCCAGCATCGTGCGCGACGCCCAGATCGGCGACCGCTGCAAAGTCCTGGCCTCGGTCGTCGAAGAAGCCATCCTGGAAGAGGACGTGGACATCGGCCCCTTCGGGCATCTACGCAAGGGCGCGCACCTGGCCGCCGGCGTCCACATGGGCAACTTCGGCGAAGTGAAGAACTCCTACCTGGGGCCGGGCGTCAAGATGGGCCATTTCAGCTATCTGGGCGACGCCCAGGTGGGGCGCGATGTGAACATCAGCGCCGGCGTCATCACCTGCAATTTCGACGGCCGGCGCAAGCATAAGACCATCATTGAAGACGAGGCGTTTGTGGGCAGCGACACCATGCTGCGCGCGCCGGTGCGGATTGGCCGGCGCGCCAAGACCGGCGCCGGCTCCGTCGTGACCCACGACGTGCCGGCCGAGACGGTAGTGGTCGGCGTGCCGGCGCGCCCGCTGGTCCCTGGCCCCTCCGAACCGCAAGAGCCGTAGCCTGGCGCCTGGTGCGCGTCCGATCGGTCGCCAGAACGCCCACACGGGGCCACCAAACGCGTCTGGCCGGCCATGGAGCTGAGAAGTTGGACAACGGCAGTCTATCGAGCCTGATCGGCCTGCTCATCTTGATCGCCTTGCAGGCTTTCCTCTTCGCGGCGCGCACAGCCATCATCAACGTGCGGCGCACCCGGCTCAAACAACTGCAAGAAGACGGCAACGTCACGGCTTTCCTGGTGGGACGCCTGGCCGAAGATTCGACGCGCTTCATGGCGAGTACGGAAGTGGCGGCGACCTTCATTCACCTCCTGGCAGCCACGATGGCCGCTTTCACCTTCGCCGGCCCCCTGGCGGCGCAAATCGGGCGCGTCGCCTGGCTGGCGCCGGCGGCCG
>CAIQJD010000997.1 GCA_903872005.1 uncultured bacterium
TCCACCCACATCGCCGCCAGCTTGGTCAGGGGCGGCGTCCAATACATGAAGGCTTCCGGCCCATGTTGGGTCAACACCACCGGCAGCTTGCGCTGGGTGACGGCAATCAGCCCGCAGAAGACGTAGTGGGCGTGGATCAGGTCGTAGGTCCTGGCGGCGATCTGCCGGCGCAACCGCGCCGGCCCCCACAGATAGTTGAGCTTGCTCTGGCGCGGATTGAGGAAGAGGACGTCGCACTCCGCGCCGGCGGCGCGCAGCGAAGCCACCTGATCGGCGACGAAGGTGCCGAAGGCCGGGTATTCGGGCGTCGGATACATATTGGTGAGCGTCAGAACCCGCAGGCGGCTCATCGCGTCTCTCCCTGACGATCTCGCGACAGGACGTAAGGCATCGGCGCCGGCCGGGCCGGCAATTCCGTCGCTCGCGCGCCGCCGCGGGAAGAGGCTTTCGGGTTCGAGAGCAACAGGCCATTGAGGAGCGACCAGAAGCTATCGAAGTAGTCGGTCAGCGTCTCATAGATGAGGCGGTCGCTGAGCCGTTCGGCCGGCGCTGCGCCGTCCACAACCCGCAGCGGGTAGCTGCTGAGTAAGTTATTATACACGCCGGCGCAACGTTCGGCCAATTCCAGCGTGCCTTGCTGTACTTCGGCCGGCTGGCGTTGGCGCGCCGCCTCGGCCGGCACATCCAGATACCAGGCGCAATCAGGCCGGCGATTGAGCCAGCGCAACAGTCGGCCGGCCGGCCGCTCGGCGATGCGCGCATCGCGCAGGCGCGCCCCCAGCTCGGCCAGCGTATCCGGCACGTAGCGGTCGCACAGCACGATCTCGCCGCGCCGGCGCGGCCAGCCCACCTGCCGGGCATACGTCCACGTCGCATCCAGCAGGATCAGCCAGGGCCACAGCCGGCGCGCCAGCGGCCGGCGGAAGAGCGCCTCGCGGGCCGCCTCCCGCGCCGCCTCGTCGCCATCCCCTTCCGCCCTCCCTCTCCCGTCTGGAACGGGAGAGGGAGGGCCTACCAGCCGCTTGCCCACCCGAATCATGCCGGCCGCCAGCCGCGACGCCCCGCCGCGACTCCACACATAGCGCACCCGCAGCTCGTTGCACTGCCGGAAGGCGCTCTCCAGGGCGCGCGCCTGGGTGCTTTTGCCGCTCCCCTCGACGCCGCTGACCGTAATCAGCCGGCCCGACTGCCCGCGCAGCCGCAGCTTGAGCCGCGTGCCGGTCACCAGGTGCGTCGCCGCGTCGGCCAGCCGGCGCGCCGGCGCCTCGTTCTCATCCGTCAGAATCTTCTCGAAGAATAGTCGTTTACTGAGCAAAAACGATATGGGGAACGGGAAACGCGCCGGCTGCGCCAGATGCGCCGCCGCGCCGCGCCGATAGCCGCCCAGCCGGGCCTCGGCCTGCGCCCGCTGCGCGGCCGGCAGGGCCGGGCCGGCGTACAGCCAGCGATCCAGCCTGTCGTGCAACAACAGCGCCAGCGCCAGCCCCGGCTCCCACCCCTTCGACCGCGCCGCCCCCCAGATATACTCCCAATCCAGCCCCGCCGCGTCGAGACAATGATTGACCCGCGCCAGGTCGCCCAGCTTGAGCGACTTGTTCTCGTACAGCGCATGAGCCAGGGTGATGAGCAGCGCGTCTTCCGGCGATGGGATGGAGAGCGCGGCATCGTCGGCGGCGACCCGCCGGCGCGCCCACACCTGCGCCTCCGGCAGAAACGAAACGCTCCATTCCAGACGCAAATGCAGATGGACGGCGCAGACTTCCTGGCCGGCGCGGAACCGCTTGAACAGATACTTGTTCGGCTCTTCCAGGTGGCGCATCTCAACGTAGCCCAGCCGGCGCAAGACCTGCCGCGCCGCCTGGCCTTGCGCCGGCGGGACGTAGACGTCCAGGTTATCGCTGGCATGCGGGAAGGCCGGCGGCAGACCGACCGCCTTGAGGAACATGCCTTCGATCCCCTCGGCCAGCCAGCCGGCGCGCACGATCTCATACTCTGCCCGCTGCGAAGCGAAGGCATCCTCCTCCCGCCGCAGCGCCTCTGCAAACGGCCGAACCTCCCGCAGGTTTAGAACCTGCGGGAGGTTCACGTCCCACAGCGTCAGGAGCGGCAGCTTGTTGCGCTTCAGGAAGGCCGGCAGCGCCTCCCCGTCGGCCGGCGTCAGGTCGTCCCCGCCGGCCAACGGCCGGCCGGGCGCGACCAGGCCGGCGCTCCAGCGCGCCAACCGCGCATGTTGGGCATAGTCGCTAATCTGAGCGATACGATCCACCCTATACCCTCATCCTTGCAGCATCCAGACCTGCGCGCCGGGGAAGCCGGCCGGCAAGCTGCGGTAAATATCCGGCTCAAACGCCGCGTTCAGCGCCAATCCCCGCTGCGGGAGCTGCTCCAACAACCCCTGATAGTCCGCCAGCGTCGCCAGGTTGGGCGGGCCAAAATGCACGTAGAGCGCCTTGTGCTCCAGGATCTTCTGCATCATCTGGATCTCGTAGCCCCGGCGCCCCTCGGCCGGCGGCGAGTCTATCGCCACCTCGATGGCCTTCAGCGCCGGGATTTCCAGCAACTGCGGGACGAGATGCAGCCCGCCGCTGTGCAGATGGATGATCGAATAGGGGCAGCTCTCGATGATCTCGCGCGTGTAGGGCATGATCTGCCGGCCGTACATGCGCCCTGAGATGAGATTGGCGTGATCGTCCTGGGTCGAAACGGCCGGCCCCGGCGCCAGGAGCGCATAGCCGCTCGGATAGCCCCCCTGGAAGCGCGGCGTCAGCTTATTGCCGGCCGCGACCATCTGCAAGACCGCGTCCGTGCAGACCCGCAGCAGCCGCGCCATCAGCGCCGGCCGCTCGGCCCACGCCAGACACGCCTCCTGCACGCCCAGCGCCGCCGCGCACAGGTCGCCGGCCCCGCGGATGAGCGTGTTCGGCGACATGGGGAAACGCTCGCCCAGGCGCGCCTGGAATTGACGCAGAAACTCCAGGTACAACTGGAACCAGGGATTGTGCTCGAAATTGGCCCCGCGCCCGATGATCTCTTCGGGATCGCCGGGATAGGGTTTGATCCAGATTTCGCCGTCGTTCAGACTGATGGGGCACCCCAGCATCGCCTCCACCCAGGGGATCTTCGGCGTGGCGCGGCTCAGGGGCAGAAGATCGCCGACGCCAGCGTATATCAGCCAGTCCGCCTGCGTCTGCCATGCGCCATGCTCCAGCGCCGGCTCCCAATCGGCCACGCCGGCGACCATCGCCGCGACGTCGAACATGTCCGGCGTCAGGCGCTCGGCGCTGCGGATGAAGCTGCCATCCGCCTGACGCAAATAGAATGGCGGCGGCGCCCAGCGATTGCTCTGTGTCGTCACGTACAGCACGCCGCTATCTGCGGCGCGCTCCCAAAAGGCAAAATGCCGGCGCAAGAGCGCCTGCACGCGCGCATCCTCGGCGCGCAACTGCGCCACTGGTTCGCGATCCATCGGTCTCCTCCTCACGTGGCTCTTGCCTACTCTCTGGGCAGCAGATTGCCGGCCGGCCGCACCGCGTCGGCCGGCGCATCCTCCGCCAGTCGCCAGGCTTGCTGCGCCCGGCTGAAATCGTTGCCGACGACCGCGATCCCCGCGCTCGCCCGCCCATCCACGCCCAAGAACGTCCCCGTCCCCGCCACAGCCTGGCACCCCCGGACGAACGCGCCATCCACATCTTTCAGCCGCAGCGCCGGCGCGTCGGCCGACGCGCCGGCGACCACGCCGGCGAGGCTCACCCGACGGGCATCTTCCACATAGACGGCGTTGCGCCAGCCGCCGGCCGCGCCGTCCCATTCGACCTGCACGTCGTTCAGCTCCAGGCCACTGACGTGCCGGCAGAAGAGGCCATAAGGCAGGCCGGGCGTGTCCCAATCATACACCGGGTAAGGGTCGGGCGCTTGCGCCGGCAGGCCCGCCGGCATTTCCCCGCGCACCCGCAGGCGCACATCATGGAGCCGCACGTTCTCGATGGGCGTCTCGGCCGCGCCGCCGATATAGGCGGCCCGCCGCGCCGTGGCGCGGACGTGCGAGATGTTGATGTTGCGAATGCCGGCCGGCCGGCGCGTGGCGCCATCCGTCCACAGGTCAATCGGCTTCTGCGTCTCCATCAAGATATGCTCGAAGGAAATATCCTCGACCTGTGGGCCAAGCTTCGGCGGCGTCTCGCCCGGCATCAGCCAGGCGTTGTAGGGCGTGCTCACCATGCTGATGCCGGTGCGGCTGTTGTGCATGGTCAGATTCGAGAAGAGGCAGCGTCGGATCGGGCCGTCGCCATTATAACCGACCCGCACCGCGTTGCACGGCGACGTCAGCACGCAGTTGGTGACGACGATATCCTCACACGGGCGCGGCCGGCTCAAGAAGCGCGACCAGCCATAGACCGCGATGCAGTCATCGCCGGTGTCAATCGAACAATCGCTGATCCGCACATCGTGGCAGCAGACCGGATCAATGCCGTCGCAGTTCGGCCCGCGCCGCTGATTGATGATGGTGACGCCCTGCACGCGCACCCGCTCGCAGCCGTGCGGCCAGACCGACCACGCCGGCGAGTCCACCAGGCGCACGTCGCGCAGGGCGA
>CAIQJD010000998.1 GCA_903872005.1 uncultured bacterium
CCGGCTCCCAGCTATCTGCTCCCCTATCAGCCGGCGCTCAAGGAAGTCGCGCCGGCCGACGAGGCCGCCTGGGCCTCGTTTCCCCGCTACAGCATCACCGCCACCCTGGATGTTGAGAAGCTGACCCTTACCGGCCAGGAGCGTGTCTCGTTCACCAATAACCAGGCCGGCGACCTGACCCGCATCGGCTTTCGCCTCTATCCCAACCTGCCCCAACAGGGCGGCGAGCTGAAAGTCCTCTCCGTGCTCGCCGATGGCCTGCCGGTCAAGCACAGCGGCGCAACTTCCGACACCGCGCTCATCATCCATTGCGACCCGCCGCTCAAGCCGCAAGAGTCGGCCGAGCTGGATATCCGCTTCACGCTGAAGATTCCCGACAGGCCCGAAGGATACACCCTGTTCGGGCGCAGCCAGAATATCATCAGCATCCCGTCGTTCTATCCCAGCCTGGCCGTCCTGGATAATGAGGGCTGGCACGTCCAGGAGATGGCGCCGCGCTGGGCCGACGCCGGCTTCAGCCAATCCTCATTCTATGACGTCGCCTTCACCACCGACCCGCGCTGGGTCGTCGTGGCGACCGGCCAGACCGTCTCGCAGACGCGCCGCGACGATGGGCTGGTTACCAGCCGCATCGTCGCCGGCCCGATCCGCGAATTCGCCATCATCGCCAGCCCCGATTACGAAGTTGAGACGACGATGGCCTACGGCACGCAGGTGCGCTCCTACTTCTTGCGTCAGGATCGCACGGCCGGCCTCACCGCCCTGGATCGCGCTGCCTCGGCCCTGCGCGTCTACAGCGACGCCTACGGCCCCTATCCTTTCGCCCAGATGGATGTCGTGGAGGCTCCCCTGCAATATCACGGCATGGAATTCTCCATGCTCAACATGCTGGGCATCGAAGATTACCGCGACAAGCGCAAAGAACTCAGCTATCTGGTCATCCACGAGACGGCGCACCAATGGTGGTACAGCCTGGTCGGCAACAACCCCGAAACATCAGCCTGGTTGGACGAGGGACTGGCGGAATACTCCGCCTACACCTACTACCAGATGACTCAGGGCCGGCCGAGCGCCGACGCCCTGCGCGATCAACGCTGGGTGCAGCCGTTCCTGTACGCGCGCGAGAACAACATGGACGCCATCATGGCCCAGGAGTCCTCGACGTTTCCCAGCGCACAAGTCTATGAGATTGTGGTATATGCCAAATCGGCGCTCTTCTTCGACGCCTTGCGGCGCGCCGTGGGCGACGAGACCTACAGCGCCATCGTGCGCGAATATCTGCGCCGCAACCGCTTTCAGATCGTGCGGCCAGAGCATTTCACCAGCGTCATTCAGGATGTCGCCGGCCGCGACCCCACGCCGCTCATCACCGAATGGGTGTTGACTGCGGCGAAGTGATCCGCGCCGGGGCGCCGACATTCAACTTTCGGGCTGTCCGTGAGGAGGTAGAGACATGTCGAGTTATCGAGACCGGCGCGGGACGCCGGCCAGTCCCCCGCCACGCCCCGGCCGCAAGGGGTTCGACCTGAATCAGTTGCCGGTCTGGTTCTGGGTTGCCATCCTGTTTCTGGCATTGATCGTCGGCGGCGCGTTCTGGCTGCTGACGCGCAACGCCGAAGCGCCGGCCGTCGCCACGCCCACGCCGGCGGCCACGTCGGCCACGCCGCGCCCCGGCACGCCGGGGGCCGTCACCCCCACGCCGGTGATCGCGGCCAATACCCCGACCCCCGCGCCTTCCACCCAGATCGCGCCGGGCATCCGCGCCCAGGTCGTCGGCGTCGGCGCGGATCAATTGAGCGTGCGCGGCGGGCCGGGCGCCGCCAATGCCCGCATCGGCATGGTCGCCGATGGCGTCAAGCTGAAAGTGTTGGAGGGGCCAGAGACGGCCGACGGCAAGCAGTGGTGGCGCGTGCAGTTGGATGACGGGGCCATCGGCTGGGTCGTAGCCGACTATTTGAAGCCGGCCCAATAGAGCTATTGCCGCGGAGGGGAGCATGACCGAAGACGCACGCATGCGCCTGGAGGCCCTGCGTCGCGAGATCAACTTCCACAACTACCGCTATCACGTCCTCGATTTGCCGGTCATCAGCGACGCCGCGTATGACCGGCTTCTGCGCGAGTTGATGGAACTGGAGCAGGCGCACCCGGATCTGATCACGCCCGATTCGCCCAGCCAGCGCGCCGGCGGGCCGCCCTCGGAACGCTTCGAGAAGGTCGCGCACCCGGCGCCCATCCTCAGCCTGGCGAACGCCATGGATGTCGAGGATCTGCGCGCCTGGTATGAGCGCACGCTGAAACTGGCCGCCGGCGCGGCGCTGGCCTTCGTCGTCGAGCC
>CAIQJD010000999.1 GCA_903872005.1 uncultured bacterium
CGGCCCCAACGGCGCCGGCAAGACGACCTTCATCAACAGCATCACCGGCACCTATGCTCCCAACGCCGGCAAAGTCTTCTTTGCCGGCCAGGACACCACCGGCGCTCGCGCCGATGTGATGTGTCACAAAGGCATGGCGCGCACCTTCCAGATTTCCCAACCATTCCCCAAATTGACCGCTTTGGAGAATGTCCTGGTGGGGGCAACGTTCGGCGTCACACACGAACATTCTAACAAGCGCCTCGAAGAGATCGCCGCCGACAAGCTCGATTTCGTCGAGTTTCCCATGCCCAAGGGGACGCCGGCCGAACAGCTCAACACCGTACAGCTCAAGCGTCTCGACCTGGCGCGCGCCCTGGCCTGCGAGCCGAAACTGCTCCTCCTGGACGAGCTGGCCGCCGGCCTCACCACGGGCGAGCTGGGCGACTTGATGGAAATCATCCGCAAGATTCGCGCCAGCGGTGTGACGATTTTCATGGTCGAGCACATCATGCGCGTGATTATGGGATTGTGCGATCGGCTGGCCGTCATCCAGTATGGCACCAAGATCGCCGAAGGCCCGACCCAGCAGGTGACGACGGATCCCAAAGTGCTGGAAGCCTACCTGGGCGAGGACTACAACCTATGACCATATCCTGTGACCTTCACGGCCGGGGAGCGAAGGAGAGGACGGCATGACACATCTGCTGGAAATGGAAGGCATCAATGCTGGGTATGGCTTCCTGCAGGTGCTTTGGGACCTGTCGCTGCATATCCAGGAGAAAGAATTCGTCGCGCTCTTGGGATCCAATGGCGCCGGCAAGACCACGACGCTGCGCTGCATCGCCGGCTATCTGAAGCCCAAGTCGGGCGTTGTGCGCTTCAAGGGTGAGATCATCACCGGGAAGCCGGCGCACCTCATCAGCCACATGGGCATTAGCTACATTTCGGAATCACTCAACCTGTTCACCCAGATGTCGGTGCGGGAGAACCTGCTCCTCGGCGCCTATCAGATTCTGGACAAGAAAGAACAGTTGCGTACTTTGAGCTTCGTGTTCGAACTTTTCCCACGCCTGAAAGAACGTCAGGACCAGTTGGCCGGCACCATGAGCGGCGGCGAGCGCAAAATGTTAGCCATCGCGCGCGGCATGATGTCGAAGCCCACCCTGTTGCTGGTGGACGAGCCATCCCTGGGCCTGGCGCCGCAACTGGTCATGAACGTCTTCAGGGCGCTGGAAGTCCTGCGCGGACAGGGCGTGACGATCCTCCTGGTCGAGCAGAACGTGAAGACGACCCTGCGTATCACCAATCGCGGCTATGTCCTGGAACATGGCCGGCTTGCCATTGAAGGCGATAGCGCCGATCTGGCGACCAATGAGCATGTGCGTATCGCCTATATGGGCGTCTAAGCCGCACAAGCAATGATCCGTCGTGAATCCATGCACTTGAGCTTGTAAGGAAGGGCCTGAATGGAAGCAACTAAGGGCAAACTCTCGTTGATTGAAAGCATCACGCGGCGTATCAAAGCGAAGCCTGCGGCGTGGGGCGTCGTCCTGATTACCTTCGCGCTTGCCGTCCTCATCGCGGTCAAGGGCGGGCCATCGCAGATTGTCAACACCATCGTCACGGGCGGCATGTGGGCGCTCATGTCCGCCGGCCTGGCGCTGGTCTTCGGGGTGATGAACATCCCGCATTTCGCGCACGGCGACTCCTTTATGATCGGCGCCTACGTGGCCTATTTCGTCTTCACGCCCATCAACACGTACCTGAAGGCGCATCCCAACGCCTTCCTGAGCGCGATCGCCCCGTTCGCCGGCATGATCGTTGCCGTGTTGGCCGGTTTCTTGTTGGGGGCGATCATCGAAAAGCTGATCTTCTATCCTTTGCGCCGGCGCACCAAAGCCGGCTGGGTCATGAATGCCTTCTTGCTCACCGTAGGACTCTCCTTCGTGTTGAGCAATGGCACTCTCCTGACCCTCGGCGCCAACTTCCGTGGCGTGCCGCGTTACTGGGACATTGACCCGATCAAGTTCCTCGGCGTCCAGATCGCGCTGGATCGTCTGGTGGCTTTTGCGGTGGCGTTGGTCGCCATCGCCATATTCTGGGTATTCCTCCAACGCACGCGCACCGGGCGCGCCATCCGCGCCGTCTCCCAAGATGAAACCGGCGCCGAGATGGTAGGCATCAACCTGAACGGCATCCACACCCTGACTTTCTCGCTGGCGACGGCGCTGGCGGCCCTCTCTGGCGCCACCTTGCTGTTCATGTTCCCGGCTTACCCCACCGTCGGCCTGAAACCGCTCTACTTCGCCTGGTATGTGGTCATGCTGGTCGGGTTGGGCAATGTGGCCGGCGCCATTCTGGGCGGGTTCATCGTGGCGGTCTTGCAGGCCGTCACGCAGCAATTCGTCGGCATCGCCTGGGAAGACGTGGTTCCAGTAGCCATCATGATCATCGTGCTGTTGTTGGTGCCCTCCGGCATCTTCGGCAGCGAAGTCAAGGGCATCCAGGAGCAGTGAGCATGAGCAACGCGAAGATCGCTACCAAGACCACTCAGAACAAGCCCCCCACCGAGGCGCCCGCCGGCCCGTGGGCCATGCTCACCAGGGCGCTGGGGGCCATCGGTTTCTCGCCGGTCGGGATGCTCTTCCTGATTATCGTCGGCGTCCTGCCCCTGATACCGCCATTCAATCAGGAACACATGGTGCGTTGGATGGTGATTGGCGCCCTGCTGGCCGCGCAGGCCGTAGCCTTCGATTTCACCGCCGGCTATATCAACGTGGTCAACTTCGGCTTCGCCGCCTTCGTTGGCCTGGGCGCGTACACCTCGGCCATCCTCTCGTCCAATCTGCCCTTCTTGCTGGTGCATCCGGGCTGGCCCGTGTACATCACCATCCCGATCGGGGCCCTGGTGGCCGGCGTCGTCGGCATCGGCCTCGGATACCTCACCCTGCGCCTGCGTGGCATCTTCGCCGCCGTCATGGCCTGGTTCGTCGGCATCGGCCTGATGGGGTTGGCGACCAACCTGACCACGCTGACGCGCGGCTCGCTCGGCTTCGCGCCGAAGGCCCTGCTTAGCGCAACCTCCAACGTGCCCTACTTCTACATCATCTTTGGTATGCTCATCGTAACCTACGTCGTCCTCAAAATAGTGACGAAGTCGCGTCTGGGCCTGGCCTTCCGCGCCATCGGACAGAACATTGATGCGGCGCGCGCTTCCGGCATCAACCCGACCTACTACCGCATCATCAACTTCACGCTGTCGTGCGTCTTCGCCGGCTTGCTGGGCGGCTTCTACGCCCATTACATCGGCAGCATGACTCCCAAGACCGTCATGCACACCTCCAAGACGGTCGAAGTGCTGGCCCTGGCCTACATCGGCGGGCGCGGCAGCCTGTGGGGCGGCGCGGCGGTGGCCTTCCCGTTCGTGTTCTTCATTGAGTACCTGCGCTCCAACTTCAGCGACCTGCCCGGCCTGCATCTGGTGATCTATGGCGTCCTGATGATCGTGGTCATGATCTTCTATCCCGGCGGTTTCGCTCAACTCTACCAGACCTGCAAAGTCTGGATTCAAAGCACGCTATTCAAGAAGTAGCCGCGCCCTGAGTCACACACGAACTGGCTGCTTCTACTCAAGGAGAGAACATCTTCATGGGCATGATCTACATTCCGAGCGCGGATGATTTTCCGAAGACCGCGGATGTCGTGGTGATCGGCGGGGGCATCGTGGGCACGGCGACGGCCTTCTGGCTTTCGCGCGCCGGCCTGAGCGCCGTGCTGGTCGAAATGCGCGCCGGCCTCTCCACGCTGACCACCCCCAACTCCGTCGAGTGCTTCAGGGCGCAATTCACCGAGAAGCCCCTGATTGAGCTGGCGAAACCCAGCATCGAGATCTTCGACCAATTCGCCGACATCATCGGCGTGGCCGGCTACGACATCGGGTTGCACCACCAGGGCTATCTCTTCATGACCGACGACGAGAAGATGCTCCCCGACCTGCACGCCGCCGTGGCGCGCCATCGCGAACTGGGCGTGACCGACTCCGAGGTGGTGTTGGGCGCGGAGCTGCACCGGCGCTTCCCGTATCTGGCGCCGAGCGTCCTGGGCGCGACCTTCCGACAGGGCGATGGCTGGTTCTCGACCCATGAGGCGACGCAAGGCTTCGCCAAGGGCTGCGACGCCAAGTTCCTGGTCAGCACCAAGGCGACCGGCATCTTGAAAGACGCCGCCGGCCATGTCAGCGGCGTGGAGACCAATCGCGGGACGATTGCGACGCGCCTCGTGGTCAACGCGGCCGGCCCCTTCGCCGGCGTCGTCGGCCAGATGGCCGGCCTCAAGCTGCCCCTGGACCCGGTGCGCCGGCAAAAGGTCTTCCTGGCCCCCCAGCCGGCCATCCCGCAGGACGCGCCCTTCACCGTAGACCTGGTCAATGGCTCCTACTGGCGACCCGAAGTTGGCGGCGCGCTCCTGGGCTGGGTGGATCCGGAAGAGCCGGTGAGCGCCCCCTCGGAAACTCTGGCGGTGGACTGGGACTTCCCGGCCATCGTGCTGGACAAGCTGATTCGCCTCAACCCCTTCTTTGAAGAGGTGGCGGACCACTTGAAGCGCGAGGACGTGCATGTCAGCGCCGGCCAGTACGTTTACACCCCCGACGATATGCCTATCATTGGCCCCGTGCCCGAAGTTCCCGGCTTCTTCGTCAATTGCGGCTACTGGGCCGGCGTGATGTGGTCGCCCGAAGCCGGCCGGCGCACGGCCAATCTCATCACCGGCAAGATGAAGCCGCAGGACAACCCGTTGCGCCCAACCCGCTTCGCCGAAGGCGCGCAGCGCGAGAGCAGCAGCTTCCTGAGCGGTCGGCACTGAGGCCAAATCCGCCCGAATCTAACGGACCCACGCCGACACACTTGCAAAGGGATGCGGCCGGCATGATCACAGACGCCCATCGGGCCTATCAAGTTATCAAAGAGAAGATCATCAGCCTGGAAATGCCTCCAGGCTCCGTGATCCAGGACTTCGCGCTCACCGAAGAGCTGGGTGTGGGACGGACGCCCATCCGCGAGGCCCTCAAGCTGCTGGAAGCAGAGAACCTGATCTTCACCGTGCCGCGACGCGGCATCTTCGTCTCGCATGTCTCTATCACCGATTTGCAGCAAGTGTGCGAAATCCGTATCGAGCTGGAGGGGCTGACGGCGCGGCTGGCGGCGCAACGCGCCGACGACGCCGAGCTGAGCGAGCTGGCCGTGATCTGCGACGAAAGCCGGCTGGCGCGAGCCACATCGGTCACAGAGCGCATCGCCGAGGATCGCAAGCTCCACAATCGCCTGGCTGTCGCCTCGCACAACCGCTTCCTGGAAGCGGAAGTGCAACGCTTCTATGATCTCTCGCTGCGGCTCTGGCGCCTGGCCTTGGGCCGCGTCGGCGCCGACGCCGTCCGGCCGGGTTCCCACCATGAGATCATCGCCGCGGTGCAGGCGCGCGATGCGGCGCTCGCCGAGTCCCTGATGGGCGCGCATATCCTGGAATTTCAACAGCGCATCAAGGCGGCCATGTGACTACATCATCTTCGTCTGCCAACCGCAAAGTCTGGCTGGGCTATCTGCTGGTGTTTTTGGCGACGGCCGGCTGGGGCACGTCCGGCCTCTTCATCACCTTCGTGCGCCAACGCGTCGAGATTTCGGCGCTGGCGCTGGCCTTCTGGCGCGATCTGACCACCTTCCTGTGCCTCTTCATCGGCATCGCCATCCTCAAGCCGGCCTGGCTGCGCGTGCAGCGTCGCGACCTGGGCTGGTTGGCCGCCTTGGGCGCGATCAGCATCGGCAGCTTCCATGTGCTGTGGAACACGACGGTGCAGATGAATGGCGTGGCCGTGGCGACCGTCATTCAGGAAGCCGCGCCGGCTTTCGTCGCCATCGCCGCCTGGGCCGTCTTCCGCGAGCCACTGACGCGCGGCAAAATCCTGGCCGTGCTGGTCACCTTCGTCGGCTGCGTGTTGGTCTCGCGCCTCGATGCCCTGGGCCAGGCGAAAGTCACGCCCCTGGGTATCCTGGTGGGCCTGGGCAGCGCGGTCACCTATGGCACATTCAGCATCTTCGGCAAGCCGGTCGCCAGCAAGTATCCGCCCTATACCGTGCTGATGTACGCCTTCGGCTTCGGCGCCCTGGTGCTCTTCCCGCTGCAATTTCTGGCCCCCGGCCGGTGGCCGCTCCTGACGCCGGCGAGCGGCTGGTTCATCGGCCTGATCCTGCTGCCGACCATCGCCTCATTTGCCGTTTACACCCTGGGCCTGCGCTGGCTTTCGGCCAGCGTGGCGGCCATCGTGGCGACGTCTGAAGTCGTCTTCGCCTCCGTCTATGCTTACGTCTTCTTGGGCGAGCGTCTGGATGCGTTACAGTGGCTGGGCGCGGCCCTGGTCGTCGCCGGCGTCGTCATCCTGTCCATTTCGTCGGCCGGCCGCGCCGAGAAACCCGCTCCCGCCGGCGATCCGGCGCATCAATCTTGAGCCAGCAAATTCTGAATAGAGACCGTTGTCACACAGGAGGCTTCTTATGTTCGTCTACAATGAAATGACGCCGCACCCCGTCACGATCACGCCCGACCGCTCGGTCTTTGAAGCGCAGCAAATCATGAAAGAGCATGACATCCGCCACTTGCCGGTCATCACCGCCAAGGGCACCCTGGTCGGCCTGGTGACGCGCACGTCGCTGGATACCGCGCTGCCGGCCCAACTGACCACCCTGAGCATCTGGGAATTGAACTATCAGCTCAACAAGATCAAGGTCAGCCAGGCCATGGTGCGCGATCTGGTCACCGTGCCGGAGAACATGCCTATCGAGCAGGCGGCGCGTGTCATGGTCGAGAAGAAGGTCGGCAGCCTGTTGGTCGTGCGCGGCGACCGGCTGGTCGGCATCATCACCGATATTGACCTGATGCGAACCCTGGGCGAGCTATTGGGCGCGCGCCAGCCGGGCCTGCGCCTGACCCTGAAGGTCCCCGATGCGGAGGGCCAACTGAGCAAGATCACCTCGGCCGTAGCCCAGTTGAATGGCTACATCACCGCGTTGGGCACATACCCCTCGGATGAGGCGCTCAAGTGGTGGGTTGTCTTGAAAGTGCGCTTCGTGGAAAAGGAACCCCTGACGATGCTTTTGGGCAAGACGCCCGAAATTGAAATCCTGGATGTGCGCGACGCCTGAAAGAGCACTTACGGCCTGGTGGGCGCGGCCGCCGGCCGCGCCCGCCGCGCCGGCGGCGGAGAATTGGACGTGTGAGCACATCGCTGACTGGCTACAACATCGCCCGGGAAGAGATCCGGGAACGCATCATTTCACTCAGGCTGCCGCC
This sequence comes from uncultured bacterium, assembly GCA_903872005.1. Next base: position 7,324 of record CAIQJD010000999.1, read on the forward strand.
TGGCTCGGTCATTGATGAAGCGAGCTTGATGGATGAACTCGGGTTGGGGCGCACCCCCATCCGCGAGGCGCTCAAACTGCTGGAAGCCGAGAACCTGGTGGTGATTGTGCCGCGGCGCGGCATCTTCGTGGCCGAAATCGGCCTGAACCATCTGCAACAGATTCATGAGATGCGCCTGGCCCTGGAGCCTATGTCGGCGCGCCTGGCGGCGCAGCGCATCACGCCGGCGCGCCTCGCCCAATTGCAGCTTTGCTCCGCCGACATGGAAGGCGTGAGCGCCCGCGATATTCCCTCCATTTATCGGGTGGATCGGGCTTTTCACCGGATCCTGGCGCGCGCCTCGGGCAATGAGCTGTTGGTGCGCGACATTACGCAACACTCTAATCTGGCGCTGCGGCTCTGGAATCTGGTGCAGGAATGGCTCCAGCCCGGCGACCTGGGTCTCATCACCCACGTGCAGTTGATTGAAGCGGTGGCCGCGCACGACGAGGACCTGGCGGAAGCCGTCATGCGCGAGCATGTCGGGCGTTTCCATAGCCGCATCCGGGCGCTGTTGTAAGTTGCGCCGGCGTGGCCGGCCCTTCGGAGCAGCAGGACATTGTCAAGCAGGACCAGACGACGCCATTCAAGCATGAATCCGCCCGGCGGGGATCTCCACGGCCTGAGCCGGCGCAGTCGGCCGCACGCCGCGCTGCGTTGTCTGACCGGCCCCTCGGCGCAGCGGCGCGTGCTGATCTTCACCGCCGATGCCGGCTCAGGCCATCGCAGCGCCGCCCACGCGCTGGAAGCCGTCTTTCAGGAACAGTATGCCGGACGCTGCGTCACGCAGGTGGTCAACCCCATGCGCCTCCCCGGCGCGCCCTCCATCTTGCGCGTCGCCGAAGAGAACTACATTGACCAGATTACCCGCACCCCCGAATGGTATCACTTCCAATATGAAACCACAGACACGCGCTTTCTGGCGAGCCTGTTGAATGAGGGCGCGTCTGTGCTCTTGCAACGCGCCATCCGGCGTTGCCTGGAAAACTGGCCGCCGCACGTTATCATCGCCGTCTATCCGCTCTACACGCGCGCCGTGGTGGAAATTGGGCGCGAGCTATCGCATCGCTTCCCCATGATTACGGTGGTCACGGACCTGGTTTCGGTGCATACGGCCTGGTTCGAGCGTTCGGTGGATCTGTGCCTGGTGCCGACGGACGCGGTGGGCGAGAAGGCGCTGCAAAATGGCATGACGCCGCAGCAGGTGAAGGTGACCGGCATCCCGGTGCATCCGCGCCTGGTGCGCCGGCCGGCGGATCGCGCCGCGCTGCGCGCCCAATTGGGCTGGGCGACGGATCGGCCGGCGGCGCTGATCCTGGGCGGGGGCGCCGGCATGGGGCCGATTGAAGAGATTGCCGAGGAGATCAATCGGCGCTGTCCGGCGGCGCAGGTGGCGGTGGTGGCCGGCAAGAACGAGCGGCTGCGCCAGCGCCTGGCCGACCGCGCCTGGTCCATCCCGACCCATGTCTATGGCTTCACGGACCAGATGCCGGCTCTCATGCACGCTGCGGATGTGCTGGTCACCAAGGCCGGCGGCCTGACGGTGAGCGAAGGGCTGGCGTGCGGGCTGCCGATGGTGATCCATCAGGTGACGCCGGGACAAGAAGAGGGCAATGCCGCTTACGTGGAGACGCGTGACGCCGGCCTGCATCTGCCGGCGCCGGAGGAGATCGGCGAGCTGTTGGCGCGCTGGCTGCGGCCGGGGAGCGCCGAGCTGCAATACTATGCGGCCAATGCGCGCGCCGCCGGCCAGCCCCAGGCCGCGTACAATATCGCGGCGCGCGCCTGGAAACTGGCCGGCGGGGAAATCTGAATCAGGCCGGGATCAGCTCTTCTTGTTCGCTCAGGCGCTCCAGCACCTGCTCGGCGATGACGTCCATGTGTTCGCTGTAGCGGACGAAATCGAGGTCGTCGGCCGGCACAACCAGCACCGGACAGAGGCGGAACCAGCCAATCCATTCGTCATACAAGAAGTTCAACTGTTCCAGGTACTCGGCCGGCAGGGCGCGCTCGTATTCGCGGCCGCGCAGCCGGATGCGCTTTTGCAGCGTGGGCGTCGAGGCGCGCAGGTAGATGACCAGGTCGGGCGGGCGCAACATATCCACCAGGGTCTCGTACATATCCCGATAGGTGCGGTAGTCGCGTTGCGACAGGCGGCCCTGGCGGAAGAGGTTCTCGACGAAGACTTCGGCGTCTTCGTACATGGTGCGATCCTGGATGACGGACGAAGGATGCTCCAACAGGTGGACGTGGTGTTGCAGCCGGCGCGACAGGAAGAACATCTGCGAGTGGAAGCTCCAGCGCTCCATGTCCTTGTAGAAATCGCTGAGGTAGGGATTGTCCGAGACGGCTTCATAGAACGGCTGCCAACCGAGGCGATAGCAGAGCAAATCGGTCAACGTTGACTTGCCGACGCCGATATTGCCGGCGATGGCGACGAAGTATTTCACACGGCTCTCCCTTCGCGCATTAAGATGCGCTGAGTTGATTCACGTCCACGCCGGCCGCAGCGGCCAGCTCCAGGAGGCGCTGCAAGCTGCGCGCCAGGCCGGCGCGCAGGGGGCCGGCTTGCGCCTGCATAGCGAGCTGGCGCGCCTCCACCACATTGCCCACCTGGCGTTCGTAACGCGCCTGTTCGCCCCAGGCCAGAGCCAATTGCGCGCCCAGTTGCCCCATCTCATCCATCAGTTTCAGGTAGTCCAGGAATGGCTCGCGGCGGGGGGCGTCCGAGAAGGCGCGGGACCCGGCCAGGAGGTCGGCCGGCGCCGGCGGAAGGGCCGGCGCATCGAGCAGGCCGGGCTGAAAGGCGCTCTGTTCCAGGGCGGCGCGTATCTGGCTGATCATGCTGTCCAGGTCTTCCGGCCGGCTGACGATATTGAGCTGGCGCGTATCAAGGGTCAGGACCGGGCGTTCGTGATACGCGGCGAAGAAGCTCTCATACGCCTGGCGCAGGTCGTCAATGTACTGGCGTGACATATTGCGCTCATAAGAGCGGTCGCGGTTGGCGATGCGCTGCATCAACGTATCGGTGTCGGCGCGCAGGTAGACGATCAGGTCGGGGAGCGGGATATTGCGCGCCAGGATGGCATGGACCCGCTCGTACATCTGTAGCTCGTCGCCAACCAGGTTGAGATGGGCGAAGAGGCGATCCTTGGCGAAGGAGTAGTCGCTGACCAGGGCGCGACGCTGCACCGTCTGCGGGATGACCTCGTGTTGCTGCCGGTAGCGGCTGAGCAAGAAGAAGATCTGCGTCTGGAAGGCATAACGCGCCCGATCCTGGTAGAAATCGCCGAGGAATGGGTTGGCCTCGAAGACTTCCAGCAATAGCTCGGCGCGCAGACGTTCCTGGGCCAGGCGCGCCAGGGTCGTTTTGCCAACGCCGATGACTCCTTCGATAGCGATGTAGAATCGGTCGCGCAACGCTCGCTCCTCCCCGGCCGGGCCGGCCTCCGTCAAGCCGGGCAAGAATACCCCGACTTAGAGGAAAAGTCAAACACGCCCCGGAAACCTTTCAGACCATCGAGCGTATAATAGAGTGATTGGGGCGCATGAGAAGACGCGAAGGGAAATCCCGTGACCACTCCTGTGGACGAAGAGGCAGTCTATATCCGGCGGGCGCAAGCCGGCGACCAGCGAGCGTTCGCCTGGTTGGTGGGGCGTTACCAGACGCCGGTCTATAACCTGTGCTATCGCATGTTGGGCACGCCGGATGAGGCCCAGGACGCGGCGCAGGAGACCTTCCTGCGCGCCTACTCGAAGCTGCGGACTTTTGAGGAGGGGCGCAAGTTCTCGTCGTGGCTCCTCTCCATCGGCTCGCACCACTGCATTGACTGTCTGCGCCGGCGGCGTTTCGCCTGGGTGGACATTGACGAGATGGCCGGCGTCCTGCCCGACCGCCGCGAAGAGCAGCCCGAAGAGGTTGCCTTGCGGAGCGAGTCGGAAGCGACCATCCAGCGCCTGTTGAAGACGCTGCCGCCGGACTATCGCACGGTGGTGATCCTGTACTATTGGAACCAGTTATCTTACGAAGAAATCGGCCAGATCTTGAATATCAGCGAGCCGGCGATCAAGTCTCGCTTGCACCGGGCGCGTCGGGCGCTGGCCGACAAGCTGGCTGCGTCGCAGCGCCCCGAGCGCCGGCTGGCGCCAGCGCCGGCGGCGCAGGTCTGAATGGCGCAGCGGCAATGAGACCGGATCAGCAGATGCAATGAGAGGGTAAGTATGACCATTTGCCAGGACATGGAAGAATTGATGTCGCTCAGCCTGGATGAATTGGCGACGGAAGCGCAGAGTCAGGCCCTTGCGGCCCATCTGGCAAGCTGCCGGCGTTGCGCGGCGACGTGGGAGGCCATGCAGCAGGCTTCGGCCCTGTTGTGGAGCAGCCCGATGCTGGATGCGCCGGCCGGCTTTGTGGATAATGTCATGCTCGGCCTGGAGCGCCGGCAACAGACGCGACGGCGCTGGGCGCGCGGCCTGATCCTGGGCGGCGTGGCGCTGCTCAGCGTGCTGGCCCTGGCCGGCGCGGCGACGGCGCTCTGGCTGGGCGGCGCTTTGGCGCCGGTGATGGCCTTGCGGCTCAGCCTGAGCATCGTTTTCAATCAGGTCGTCGGATTGTTGCTGACGGTCGGCGCCGGCGCGCAGGTGCTATTGCGCCTGCTCGGCCCCGGCGCGGTGGTCCTGTTGGTCGGCGGAGCGAGCTTCGTGGCGGCCGGCTCTGTCAGCCTGTGGGCCTGGACATGGACGCGTATGGATCGGCGCAGCGCGCTCGCGCTGGCCGCGTGACGCAGCGGGGCGTCTCAGGCGCGCAGCCCTGAGACAGGGGGATACTTGCAATGAACAGACGACGCACACTGGGGAGACTGGCCGGCGCACTGATCCTGGTCTGCCTCTTCCTGGCAGCCTTCGCCGGGCCAACTCTGGCGCAGGGCGAAAACGGCAAGTTCGTAGTCGGCGAAGACTATGTGTTGGAAGCGGAACAAACGTTGGATGGCGGCCTGGTGGCCTTTGGCGGCAACGTCACGATCAAGAAGGACGCGTTGGTGAAGGGCGACGTCTTCGTGAGCGGCGGCGATCTGACCATTGCCGGCGAGGTGCGCGGCGATGTCGCTGCCTGGGGCGGCAACGTGCGCCTGAATCGCACGGCCGTCGTCACCGGCAACGTCTTGACCCTGGGCGGCGAAGTGCTGCGGGACGAAGGCTCGCAGGTGAGCGGGTCGGTCACCAGCAATTCCAGCACCATCAAGACGCCCTCTTCGGCCGGCTTCTGGCGCACCATCTTCCCCGGCTCGTACAGCGGCATCAGCGGCCTGTGGCAGGCGGTGCGCTGGGTCTTTGAGAGCTTCTTCTCGGCGCTGGCGCTGGGGGCGCTGGCGGTCCTGGTGATCGTGGTCTTCGAGAAGCCGGCGCGGCAGGCGCAGGCCACGCTGGTGCAGGTTCCCTGGGCCAGCCTCGGCATGGGCGCGCTGACCTTCGTGGCCGCGCTGGCCGTGGCGTTGGTCCTGACCATTACCTTGTGCCTGATCCCGGCCGCGCTCCTGCTGCTCTTGGCGCTCGGCCTGGCGCTCCTGGCCGGCTGGGCCGTGGTCAGCCTGTGGCTGGGCGAGACGATCCTGCGGGCGCTCAAGGCGCAGACGATGGCGCCGGTCGTCGCCGTCGCCGTCGGAGCCATCGTCCTGGCGATCCTGTCGCGGGCGCCGTGTGTGGGCTGGTTGGTGACGGCCGTGGTCGGCTCGGCCGGTCTGGGCGCGGTGACGCTGACGCGCGCCGGCTCAATTGCTTACCCGCGCCCCTTCGCGTCGCCCGTGCCGCCGGTCGTGCCCGAGGCTCC
>CAIQJD010001000.1 GCA_903872005.1 uncultured bacterium
CGCTGCTCGCCGGCCGCTTCGACCTCATCATCTCGGCCTTGCCGGTGGATTTCACCTGGACGAAGGACATTCACTATTCGCCGGCCTACTTCGAGGCCGGCCTGGTCTTAGTGACGCGCGCCGAATTGGCGACGCAGATTCAGGGCGCGCCAGACTTGGCCGGCCGTAGCGCGGCCATCGAATGGGGATCAGAGGGCGACGCCTACGGCCGACAACTGGCCCGCCGGCTGGGCACCCTGACCCTCAAGCCCTATCAGACGCCGGCCGAGGCCCTGGACGCACTCTTGCGTGGCGAGGCTGATGCCGCCCTGGTGGATGCCATCTCGGCCTATCAGTACCTGCGCGGGCACGCCGGCGCGCAGATCGTCGGCCCCCCGCTGACCCAGGCCAGCTACGCCATCGCCGTGCGCCAGACCAGTCCGACCCTGGCAAAGAATGTAGATCGCGCCTTACGCCAATTGAAGACCGATGGCCGGCTCGATGCCCTGATCCAGAAGTGGCTGTGAGCGCGGCCGACGCCGGCAGATACACACGAGGAGCGCCGTATGGGCATGCAGTTCGACATCATCACGATCTTCCCCGAAGCCTTCGAGGGCATCTTTTCCGTCGGCATGGTACGCAAGGCGCGACAGGCCGGCCTGGCGAACATCGCCATCCACAATCTGCGCGACTTCACCGACGACCGGCATCATACCACCGATGATACGCCCTACGGGGGCGGCGGCGGCATGGTGATGAAGCCGGAACCGCTCTTCCGCGCCGTGGAGAGCCTGAATATGGCCGGCGATCCGATCATCCTGCTGACGCCCCAGGGCCGGCTCTTCACCCATGCCGTGGCGCGCGAATTGGCCGGCCGGCGCCGGCTGGCGCTCATCTGTGGCCGCTACGAAGGCATTGACGAGCGCGTGCATCAATACCTGGCGACCGATGAGATTTCGCTGGGAGATTTCGTCCTCAGCGGCGGGGAAATTGCCGCCATGGCCATCGTGGAGGCGACCATTCGGATGCTGCCCGGCGTCCTGGGCGACCCCGGCGCGACCTTCGAGGATTCTCACGCCGAGAGCGGCCTGCTGGAATACCCGCAGTATACACGCCCGCCGGTCTTTCGCGGCCATGCCGCGCCGGCCGAGCTGCTGTCGGGCAACCACGCCGAGATCGTGCGCTGGCGCCGGCGGCAAGCCCTGCAGCGCACCCTGGCGCGCCGGCCCGACCTGCTGGAGAAGGCGCAGCTCCATGAAGAAGACCGGCGGGTTCTGGCCGAGCTGCGCGAGGCTACTTGAGCATCAACACCGGCCGCTTGCCAGGCAGCTTGCGGAAGCCCGCGCCGGCCGCGATCCCCTGCATCAGCGCCGCCGGATCATCCACGACGGTGCCGGCAATGGCATCCACGCCGAAGTCGAACAACAGCGGCATCAGCGGCGTCGTCCCGCCCAGCAAGACCACATACGCATCCGGCCGGCAGAGCGCCGCCAGCGCGTCGAAGGAGCCGTTGATCAACGTGACGCCGGTGATGCCCACCACGTCCGCCTGCGGTAAGATGACGCCGGCTTGATCGGCCGGCAGATCGCCGGGATGCGGAAAAAGCTCCAACACCCAAAGTTGCCGGGCGGCCGCCCGCAGCTCCTCAGTGAACGGGAAATGCCCGATCATCGCCAGAGAACGCCCCCGGGCGTGCTGGATGAGGAGATCGCGCGCATTTAGCTCTTGACAGCGGCTCAAGTCCGGCTCGATGAGCGAATTGACCGCCGCCATGCCCACAGCCGCCCGCAAATTCGCCTCAGCGTCTTCCGCGGCATGTACACCGGCATCCAGCGCCCAGCGCGCGACCGCGCCGGCCGGCAGACCGATCACGCGCGGCGCCAGCGCAGCATCGCCCTCGCCCTCCGCGTCGCAATGCCCTCGATGGGGCGTTGAGGCCAGGCCACACCGTTTGCTGACCACGGCCGTCCAATGCGGCCCAACGCGCGCCGCCGAGATCGCCGCGCCCGAATCTGCGGCCAGCGCATCCAGGATCGCGGTCAGCGCCCTATTGGCAGATGGCGACATGCTATTCCTCCAACAGCTCTGCGCCAATGCCCAGCGCCTGTATCGAGTCGAGAACCACATCGGCGAAAGGCTCCAGGTCGGCGCGCCCACTGACGCCCGTGATCACGCCCACACAGCCGGCCACGCCGGCCGCCCGGCCAGCCAGCATATCGGTCGGCGCATCCCCCACCATCAGCGCCCGCGCCGGCGGGACGCCGATCTGCCGGCAGAGGGCCAGCAGGCTATCCGGGGCCGGCTTCAGCGCCACGCCATCATCCGCGCAGGCCATCCCATCCACCAGCGCGCCGATGCCAATCAGGGCCAGCATCTTCGCCGTCATGTCGCGCACGTCGGTCGTCGCCACGCCGATGCTCAGGCCGGCGCGACGCATGCGCCCCAACAGGCCGGCCACATCACCGATGGGGAAGACCAGCGTTTCCAGCGCCGGCCAACGCTCGACAGCCGTTATCTCCATCGCCCGCTGCTGCGCCACGTCCCACGCCCAGCCGCGCCGATAGAGCGCCAGCATCATGATCACGCGCATCTCTTCATAGGTTGCCAACGCCAGCGGCCCACGCGGGTCCATGTTCAGCCCCGCCGGGTCGGTCCCCATGTCGGCGTAGAGAGCGCGAACGAAGTCCTCGTCGCCGCCGGCCGCTTCAGCCAGGGCATCCACCTGTTGGCGCAAGATGCGCGCCCACATCGCGCGAAAGTCGAACAGGGTCCCATCCTTGTCGAAGATGACCAGGTCCACCTCATAGCGGCGCCGGCCGGCCCACACTGTCGCCATATCCACACCTCGCCCCTCGTATGGTATAATACGCCCGTCGCTGGGACTTTCCTGAGTCTCCCGAAGAGAGAAAGCCATGACTGTGCTTGACGAACCCTGGGACGCCGCTGCCATCCAGGCCGACCTGTCCACCATCGCCCTGGGACATCCGACGCGCTTCTTCGCCAGCATCGGCTCGACCAATGATGAAGCCAAACGCATAGCGCTGGCCGGCGCGCCGCATGGCACGCTCCTGGTCGCCGACGCCCAGACCGCCGGCCGCGGCCGACAGAATCGGCGCTGGATCGCGCCGGCGGGGAGCGCCCTGCTCCTCTCCCTCATCCTGCGCCCGCCGCTGCCGGCAGCCCAGACCGGCCGGCTGACCATGATCTGCGGCCTGGCCGCGGCCGACGCCATCACGGAAGTCGCCGGCGTGCAGCCCGGCCTCAAATGGCCCAACGACCTCCTGTTTGGGGACCGCAAAGTGGCCGGCATCCTCACCGAGATGGCGACCCTGGGCGAGAAACTGGACTTCGTCATCGTCGGCATCGGCATCAACGTGAACGCCTCGCCGGCGCTGTCCCTGCCAGACCAGGACGCACGCGCCCTGCAACAGGACCCTTCTCTCACGGATCTGCCGGCCGAAGCAACTTGCATCGCCGAACAGGTCGGCCGCCTCATCTCCCGCCTGGCGCTCCTGCGCCGTTTCCTCATCTTGTTGGAAGCCCGCTATGCCGCCCTGCTGGCCGGCGCCTCACCACACGCCGAATGGGCCGGCCGGCTGAGCATCCTGGGGCGGCGCGTCCGTCTCACTTTCGACCATCAAACCCAGGAAGGCATCGCGATCGGGGTAAACGCGGATGGAGCCATCATCATCGAGGATGCCGCCGGCGCGCGCCGCGCCATCCTGGCCGGCGCGCTTGCCGTGCTGTGATTGGAGAGGGCCGCGACTCAGAAGTTCCAGGTATCGCCGGCTTGCGCCTGCTCGCGCGTCTCCCCGTGCGCCGAGTATACGCCATGCGTTTCGCTGGGGATCAAATCAGCGATATGGCGCATGATGTCATCGCCGATCGCATCGAGTTGCTTGCGATGCGCCGGCCCCCCCTCATCGCTCACGTGATATGGGCCAAAGAGCTTCCCGACCCGCACCGTGACCGCCGCCCGGTTTCCCTTGCGTAAGCGCGGCAAAATCTGCGGCGTGCCCTCGATGCCCAGGGGTAAGATCGGACACCCCACGCGCGCCGCCAGGAAGGCCGCGCCCGGCCGCGCCCGGCGCAGGTAGGCGACATTGGACTGCCCTTCGGGGAAAATGCCCAGAATGCCGCCGGCTTTCAGCACCGACTCGCCAGCCACCAGCGCCTCGCGCCGGCCGGTGCCCCGATGCACAGGGATCACACCATAAGAGCGCGCAATCCACTTCACCTGCTCCGGCGCATTGGGCATCACCGCGCCCCCGATCATTTCAATGGGCCAGGGCACGATCCCAATCAGCAGGGCCGGGTCCGCGAAGTTGAAGTGATTGGCGACCACGAGGAGCGGCCCCTGGCGGGGGTAATTCTCTTTGCCCTCGATTTTCAATCTGGTGATCGTGTTGAAAGCGAAGGCGCTGATGGCATGCCACAGCCGGCGAATCACCCGGCGACGCGGCCACGGGTACTTCTTCTTGATCTCTTCGTCTTCCATATCCCTGCTCCTGTGCGACAGACTCTATCCGCCGGCCGCAGCCAACTCCGCCAGAATCTGCGGCAGTGCGCTCTTCCATGCCTGCTCTTCATCCGCCGGCAACCAGATCTGCCGGCGCGCCACGCGGGCGCGGCTCCCCAGCTTCACCTGCAACGCATCGCGGTTCATCCGTTCCAGCCCCGGCGCGCGAATCACGATCTGCCCCTCCTCGCGCACGATGGCCGGCAAGCCCAATTGCAGAGTCGTGGCCTTGATCCGCAACTGGTATAGCAAGTTTTCCACTTCTTCCGGCGGCTGCCCGAACCGATCCCGCAGCTCGGCAGCCATCTCTTCCACTTCCTCCAGCGTGGTGATGGCAGCCAGCCGGCGATACAGTTGCAGGCGCAGCGATTCCTCAGCCATGTAGTGCGTGGGGATATAGGCCGCCAGGGGCAAATCAATCAGCGGCAACGGCTGATCGGCGCCGATGGGAATTTCCGGGGCCGGCGGCCGGCGCCAACCATTCCCCTCGCCAGGCGGCGGCTCAACCTTCCCTTCACGCAGCTCGCGCACGGCCTGGGCCAAAAGGCGCGAATACATGTCCAGCCCGACGGCAGCAATATGTCCATGCTGCCGCTCGCCGAGGAGATCGCCGGCGCCGCGAATCTCCAGGTCTTCCATGGCAATGCGGAAGCCGGCGCCCAACTCATTCGCCTCCATGATCGCTTCGAGCCGGCGGCGAGCAATCTCGCTCAACGGCGTGTGCTTATCATATAGAAGATAGGCGTACGCCCGCACCGCGCTACGCCCTACCCGCCCACGCAACTGATAGAGTTGCGACAGGCCAAAATGATCGGCCTGATTGATGATAATGGTATTCACATTCGGGATGTCAATGCCGCTCTCAATGATCGTCGTGCAGACCAGCACGTCGAACTCGC
>CAIQJD010001001.1 GCA_903872005.1 uncultured bacterium
CGGCGCGGCCGGCGCGCCATCCACAGCGACCCACCCCTCGCGGATGGCGACCACGCTGGCCTCGGTGCGCGATTCGACCCCCAGCTTCTCGAAGATGTTCCGCAGATGCACCTTGACGGTGTTGATGCTGATATGAAGCTGGTGGGCGATCTGTTGGTTCGAGGCCCCCGTGGCGACCAGGCGCAGGAGCTCCAGCACGCGGTCGCTGAGGGCCGGCGGCGGCTTGTCGTTCATGCGCGCATTATCGCACGGATTCGGCCGGCGGGCAAGCCCTGCCGCAAAGGGCGCAGAGCGCGCCCGAAAACCGCCATATTCTGACCCTCTGCGTTCTCTGCGCTTCGGCGGCGGGGCCGGGGGCTGACTCCGCAATTTCCCCCCCCGATCAGGAGCGCATTTCTGTTGCAATAAATTGCCATCTATGGCATAATACTGCTATGGAATTCAAGCGACTGCTGGAAATCGTGGGCGATGAACCGGTCTTCGAGACCGGCCTGCTCTTGGCCGGCGACATCACCGCGGCCGACGCGCATCGGCAGCTATCTCGCTGGGCGCGCGCCGGCCAAATCTATCAATTGCGGCGCGGCGTCTATACCCTCGCTCCGCCATATCAAAAGACCCGGCTGCATCCCTTCGTCCTGGCCAATGCCCTGGCGCGCGGCTCCTACGTCAGCCTGCAATCCGCCCTGGCCCACTATGGTCTGATCCCCGAATACACGCCGGCCGTGACCAGCGTGACCACGGCGCGGCCCGGCTGCTGGGAGACGCCCCTGGGCGTCTACACCTTCCGGCGCATCCAGCACGCCTGGCTGCGCGGCTATCGCCGGCTGACGCTGGATGGCCGGCAAAGCGCCTTTGTCGCCACGCCAGAGAAGGCGCTGCTGGACTTGATCTACCTGGAGCCGGCCGGCGATACCCCGGCCTATCTACAAGAGTTGCGCCTGCAATCCCTGGAGCAACTCGATCTGGCCTTCCTGATGCGTCTGGCTGAGAGCAGTGGACGCCCCAAGTTGCGCCGCGTCGCCGGCCGGCTGGCCGATATGGCGCGCGCCGCACAGACGGAGTATGCGAGCCTATGAAGGATTACCTCGTCGCGTTGGTTTCGGCCGCGCCTAACGCCGCGCATGGGCGCAACATGGCGCGTGAGTACCTGCAGGCGCGCCTCCTGGGCGAGCTACAGCGCGCCGGCGCCTTCATTCCCCTGGCTTTTCACGGCGGGACGGCGCTGCGCTTCCTGTATGCCGCCGGCCGCTATTCTGAGGACCTGGATTTTGCCCTGGAGCGCCCCGGCCCATCCTATGACTTCCGCACCTATTTGCGCGCCATCCAGAAGGCGCTGCAGGCCGAAGGCTACGCAGTGGAAGTCAAGGTGAGCGACAACAAGGTGGTGCATAGCGCCTTCGTCCGTTTCCCCGGTCTGCCGTACGATCTAGCGCTCTCGGCGCAACGTGACGAAGTCCTGGCCGTCAAACTGGAGGTGGATACGCATCCGCCGGCCGGCGCGGGCCTGGCCGTAACGATAGTGCGCCGGCATGTCATCTTGCAGCTTCAGCACCACGACCGGCCGGCGCTGCTGGCCGGCAAGCTGCACGCGCTCCTGCAACGTCCCTATCTCAAAGGCCGCGACCTCTACGATCTCCTCTGGTACCTCAGCGATCCGACCTGGCCGCCGCCCAATCTGACCATGTTGAACTACGCGCTGGCCCAAGCCGGCCGGGCCGGCGGCCCCCTGACCGACGCGACCTGGCGTGCGGCCGTCTGGGCGCGCCTGCGCGGCGCAGACTGGGCGCGTGCGGTCGAGGACGTGCGCCCCTTCCTGGAGCCGGCCGGCGACGCGGCGCTCCTGACGCCGGCGAACCTGGCGCGACTCCTCGGCGCGGACGCCGGCTGACGCCGCGCCGTTGGCCCGGAGCGCGCACATGCATGCATGTTTAGGTGGTCCTTCCAGATACGGTCGCGTAAAGGACCAGCAAACATGCATGCATGTTGGGGGGCCGGCGCCCAACCCTGGGCGCGCCGAACGACCGATCCACTGGCTCAGGGGACGCGGTCTCTTCTTCCGGCCGGTTCGCCGGTGTTGGCACACGTGTTCGAGGAAAGTATAACGCCCCGCCGGCCGCCAGTCAAGAGGCAACGCGTCATACATTTGCCCCGCCCTGTCAGCCTACTGTCAGCTTCCTGACAGCTTGCCGCGCTTGACATTTCCCCCATAATTGCTATAATTGAACTATCGTGATTAGTACAATTTCTGAGGATGGCAGGTATGCAGATCAGCGTGGATTTCGAGAGCGGCGTCCCCATCTATCTCCAACTGGTGGATCGCATCAAGCAGATGGTGGCAGCCGGCCAACTGCCGGCCGGCCAGCAGCTCCCCACCATTCGCCAACTGGCCGCCGATCTCCGCATCAACTTCAACACCGTGGCACGCGCCTACGCCATCCTCGACCAGGAGAAGATCATCTCCACTCAGCAGGGGCGCGGCACCTTCATCGCCTCGCGCTTCAGCGAGGAGCAGATCCAGCGCCTGCGCCGCGACAAGCTGCGCGGCATGCTGCGCCGGCTGGCCGAAGAGGC
>CAIQJD010001002.1 GCA_903872005.1 uncultured bacterium
CGCCCGGCGCGGCCTTCAGCGTCGCCGTGTGGGTGAACAACGTGACGAATCTGGGCGGCTTCGAGTTCACCATCGCCTATGACCCGGGCGTGGCGACCGCGACCGGCGCGACCCTCGGCACCTTCCTGGGCAGCACCGGCCGCACCGCCAGCGGCGTCGGCCCAACTATCACCAGCGGCCAGATCACCTTCGGCGGCTTCAGCTTCGGCTCTGGGGCCGGCCCCAACGGCTCCGGCGTCCTGGCGACCATCACCTTCCAGGCCGGCGCCAATGGCTTCAGCGCCCTGACGCTGCAAGACCCGGCGCTCGTGGACGCAGCCAGCCAGCCCCTCAGCCCGGTTCAACTGCTGCACGGCAGCGTCAGCGTCGGTGTGTCCCAGCCGGCGCGCTACATCCCGCTCATCAGCCAGGAGCAGCATAACCCGACGCTGCCCGAACATGCCGGCAACGCGGCCACGACGCTGGTGTTGCAAAACCTGGGCGGGGTCGCCGACGTGTTGACGATGAGCTATCTCGGCCAGGGCGCGCGGCCCGACTACAATTCCGGCGCGCTGGTCGCGCCGGCGTATGCCCCAGTCATCCTCGCGCCGGCCGACCAGCCCGTCCCGAACGGCTGGATCGGCGCGGGCATCGCCCGCGGCGCGGCCGGCGTTCCCGGCGCGCTGGTGCAGACCGTCTGGGACACCGGCTCTGGCGCGCCCAACGAGCGCAACGTGGCCGGCGCGTACACGCCATCCGACCCGTCCAATGATCTCTACTTCCCCTACGCCACCGTCAAGCGCGCCGGCGGCAGCATCCCCGACCGGCTGATGCGCTTCTCCATCCTGACCCTTTTCAACCCCGGCGGCGTCACGGCGCACTACCAGATCACGTACCAGCCCGGCGACATTGTCGTCTCCGACGAGCTGCCGGCCGGCGAATCGCGTTCCTACAACCTCAGCGACCTGAGCGACCCCAAGACCGCGCCCCTGGGCGGCGATTGGATCGGCTCGATCTACGTCCATTCCACCGATCAGGCGCTGACCGGCGTCGTCACCAACCACTGGTCGCAATACTCCTTTGCCCAGTGGGCCAGCGCCGTCGAAGCCGCCACCCACGGCAGCCAACGCCTCTACGCGCCCCTCATCTCGCGCGTCGACCGCACCAGCAACCCGGCCGTCGGGACGTGGGTGCGTAGCTCGTCCATCAACATCCAGAACCTGGGCGACGCCACGGCGCAGGTACGCATCCTGCTCTACGCCGCCGGCGCGACGACGCCCTCCATGACCATCATCCAGACCATCGCCCCCAAGTCCATGCTCCAGATGCACACCCGCTTCGGCGGGCCAGGCTACACGCCGGCCGACTTCCAGGCCGCCCTGGGCGACCTCTTTGAAGGCTCGGCCGTCATCGAATCGCTCAACGGGCAGCTCCTGGCCGGCATCGTCCATGGCTTCTTCCATCAGGCATCCGAAAGCTCGGCCGTCACCTACCTGATTGGCGACGCCGGCGCGTCGGAGGTCTTCCTGCCCATGGTCACGCGCCGGCGCACCGCCACGGCCTGGCTGGACTGGAGCAAGATCGCCGTGCAAAACCTGGGCGGCAGCACGGCTACCGTCAACATCGCCTTCTATCGCCCGGATGGCAGCAGCCCCATGTCGCCCCTAGTCTTGAGCATTCCGCCCCTCTCTTTGGGGACGCTCAACACGCGCTTCTCGGCCGAAGGGGCCGGCCTGGGCGATAACTTCGCCGGCAGCGTGCGGGTCACGGCATCGCAGCCGGTGCAGGTGGTAGCCGATCTGTATGGCGCCGGCTTCTGGGCCGCCTCCTATTCGGGCATCGCCGGCAGCCCGGCGCAATCGCCGACGGCGACTCCCACATCCACCTACACGCCGGGCGTGACGCCGACCTACACGCGCACCGGCACTGTGACGCACACGCCCACGCGCACGCCGACGAACACCATGACGCGCACACCCACCAGCATCGTGACGTTCACTCCCACGCGCACGCCCACGCGTACACCCACCCGCACGCCCACGCGCGCGCCGACGCCGCGCGCCGGCAGTTGGAGCAACGACCCCGGCTGGCTGACATTCCAGGTGACGGCCGGCCAGGGCGTCATGAACTTCTCGATCGCTGTGTCTGTCTCCGGCTGCGGCAACTACATCATCCCCCATGTCGCCAGCGAGCCTATCTCGAACAACGCGTTCTCGTTCAGCGGCGCGTACTATGCCAGTGGGACCTTCAGCAACGCGACCACCGGGAGCGGCTCGACGGGACTGAACAGCTTCTACATAGAGAACTGCGGTTACGTGAGCGGCGGCCCGTGGGCCTGGACGGCCTACTGGCGCAGCGCCGCGCCGCCGGCCGACCCCGCGCCGGGCGAAGGGATCCGCGTGGAGCCGGTCGAGGCCCAACGGGACGTTGTGCCCAACGCCTTACGCGAGTAGCGCGACCGGCCCACGCCGCTGCCCCGCTCGCGCAACCGGGGAGAGGGGCAGAAGGATGGTTTGCCGGCCGGCTACCCTGATGCTATAATGCCGGCGTCGCCTGGCGGGTTGCGGGCCTCTCTCCCGCAACCCGCCCATTTATAGCGCCCAGAGGGAAAGCATGCCCCAGCCCGATTCCGCCGCCCTGCACACCACCGCCGTCGAAGCCGCCCGGCGCGCCGGCGCGGAGCTGGCCCGCCTCTTCCGCCAACCGCGCCAGACGCGCGACAAGGGACCGCGCGACATCGTCACCGACGCCGACATGGCGGCCGAACGCGCCGCCATCGCGACCATTCGGGAACGCTTCCCCGACCATGCCATCCTCTCCGAAGAGGGGGGCGGCGAGGCCAACGCCGGCGCGCTCCAATGGATTATGGATCCCCTGGACGGCACCACCAACTACGCGCGCGGCCTCCCCTACTTCTGCGTCGCCATCGCGGTCGCCGAGCCGACCGGCCGGCCCCTGGTCGGCGTCGTCTATGACCCGCTGCGCGATGCCCTCTATCACGCCCAGCGCGGCGGCGGGGCCTTCTGCAATGAGCGCCGGCTGGCCGTCAGCCAGCGCCAACGCCTGCTGGACCTCCTGGCGCTGTTCGACTGGCCGCGCGCCGAAGGGCCGCGCGCCCGGATCGTCCGCATGGCCGGCGCGCTCTCGCCGGCCGTCGGCAGCCTGCGAAACATGGGATCGGCGGCCCTGGCGCTGTGCGGCGTGGCCGAAGGCGCCGGCGACGCCTATTTCCACCTGACCCTGAACGCCTGGGACATGGCCGCCGCCGGCCTGATCATCGAAGCGGCCGGCGGGCGCGTCACCAGCATCGCCGGCGCGGCCGACTGGTGGAGCGGCGAAACCTGCCTGGCGACCAATGGCCTCATCCATGACGAGCTGCTGGCCCGCCTGGGCGCGGCCGGCGCGGATCCGGCATGAACGCCGGCACGCCGCGCCTCCTCCTCGCCCTGCTCCTGGCCGGCCTGACCCTGGTCGCCGTCGCCGGCGGCGCGCTGGCCGCCCTGGATACGGCAGCGCGCCAGCCGACCCCGACGCCCCTCGCGCCCCTCCCGACGCCGGCCCGCGCCCTGGCCGCCGGCCGCGAGGTCGCCGCGCTCGACGAGCAACCGGCGCGCGCCCTGCTCCTCACCATCGCCGGCGGCCGCGCCGATTGCATGGAAACCTACCTGGCCGATGGCGCCATGCGGAACCTGGCTCTCCTCGCTTCTGGCGGCAGCGTGACCGAATACATCCAGGGCGTCGCCCCGGCGTCGCCGGTCGTCAGCCACCTGAGCCTTGCCAGCGGCAGCCGGCCGCGCCAGACCGGCGTCGTCGGCGAAAGCTATCGGCCGGCCGGCCGCCGCCTCGATAGCCCGACCCGCGCGGCCCTGGGGGCCGCCTCGGCCGCGCCGCCCCTCTGGGATTGGGAACGCGCCGATGGCGCCGGCCGCATCGCCGTCCTCTTCTGGCCCGGCGCGCGCGGCGAAGCCAGCGCCGGCGCGGATGTGGCCCTCTATCTGGACGACGATCTGGCCGCGCCGCGCCTGCACACCCTCGACCTGCGCCGGCCGGCCGACCCGCCGGCCGGTCTGCCGGCCTCTTTCAGCCCGCCCCAAATGGCCTCCGCTCCCATCGCCGCGCCCGGCGGCGCGTCCCTGGCGACCCTGTGGGTAGTCCTGGTGGATAGCCGCGACGATGGGCGCGGCGCCTATGACAGCGCGCTCCTCGGCCTCAGCGCCGACGCCCGCACCCCGCCGGCGACCTTCCAGCCCCTCTCGGCCGGCGGATGGACGCACCTGGCCCTCCCCGACCGGCCGACGGCCGGCGTCGCCTTCAAGTTGATTGCCCAGGAACAGCGCAACGCCGCCCTGGGCGCCGAAGTCTACAGCGTCAAGCTCTATCAGAGCGGCGTCAGCGCCCTGGCCGGCGTGGCCGCCGGCCAGATCGGTGAGCTGGTCAAGCAGGTCGGCCCGCCGGCGCCGGCCCCCGACCTGGCCGACCTGCGCGCCGGCCGCATCAGCCTGGCCGACTACGCGACCCTGGCCGGCCTGCGGACGCAATGGCAGGCCGGCGCCATCGGCTTCGTCCAGAGCCGGCTGGCCCCGCGCCTGACCCTGGCCTCGCTGGATGGCGTGGATTGGGTCTCGCGCGCTGTCCTGGACGACAAGCCGGTCAACCTGTACGATGCCACACTGCGCGCTGCCTATCGCGCCGCCGACGCCGGCCTGGGCCGGCTATTGGCCGATATGGACCTGAGCCAGTCTACCGTGCTGATTGGCTCGCCGCACGGCTACGCCGGCGCGTCGGTCGCGCTCAATCTGAGCGGCTTGTTGGAGAGCTGGCTGCCGGCCGACGAAAGCCGCCGGCTCCTGGCGGTCTACAGCAGCGGGGGGAGCGCTCACATCGCCTTCAACCTGAGCGGGCGCGAGCCGGGCGGGACGCTGACGCCGGCCGAATATGCCCGGCTTGTCCCCGACCTGGCGCGCCGGCTGACCGACTACAAGC
>CAIQJD010001003.1 GCA_903872005.1 uncultured bacterium
GCCGGTGATCGCCTCCAAAGTGGGCGGGTTGGCCTTCACGGTGCAGGATGGGGTGACCGGCTTCCACATCCCTTACCGCGACCATGCGGCATTGGCCGACCGCATCGAGCGCATCCTGGGCGACGCCGAATTGCAGGCGCGGTTGGGCCGGCAGGCCAGCGCCTGGGCCAGCCAGTATAGCTGGAGCAAGGTCGCCGACCAGATCGTGGCGCTCTATCGCCAGGTGCAACGGCCGGCGCTCTGGCGGCCGGATATGGCCGCGGCGCGCGCCGAAGCCGGCTGATCGCCCTGATTTATCACATCCCGAGGTATCCATGACGCCATCATCTCCAGAACGCGTCCTCTTCGTCGCCGCTCACCCCGACGACACCGAATTGAGCTGCGGCGGCTCTGTCGCCCGCTGGGTAGACGCCGGCTGCCAGGTCTGGTACATCATCTGCACCAATGGCGACAAAGGCACCCATGATCGGAGCCTCAGCCCCTTTCGCCTGGCCGAAATCCGCGAGGCGGAGCAGCGCGCCGCCGCCCAGATCCTGGGCGTCCGCGATGTGATCTTCCTGCGCCATCCCGACGGCGCATTGCAGGCCGATGGCGAGCTACGCACCGAGATCGCCATTTTGATCCGCAAGCTGCGGCCGCAGGTCGTCTTCACCCATGACGGCTGGCGTCGCTATCAGATTCACCCGGATCATCGGGCGGCCGGCATGGCGACCAGCGACGCCATCGTGTATGCGCGCGATCACCTGTTCATGCCGGCGCTGGCCTATATTGGCCTGGAGCCGTTCGCGCCGGCGGAACTCTACCTCTGGGGCGCGGACGAGCCGGATCATTACGAGGACATCACGGCCACGATAGAGCGCAAGATTCAGGCCGCGTTGTGCCACCGGACGCAGATTGGCGATAGCGGCGAGTGGGAGCCGCGCATGCGCCAGTGGGCCGCCGATACCGGCGCGAAGGCCGGCATGGCCTACGCCGAGAGCTTCAAGCGCATCCCCTTCCGGCCGGCCAGCCACATCAAGCCGCAAGAGGCGAAGGACAAGGAATAGAATGCGGGTGACGACGGGGAGCGCCAAAGGACGCCGGCTGGAGGCTGTGCCCGGCGATTCGACGCGTCCCATCACTGACCGCGTGAAGCAGGCAGTCTTCAGCATCCTGGGCAAGGAGATCGTCGGCCGGCGGCTGCTGGACCTCTTCGGCGGCACCGGCGCGGTCGGCATCGAAGCCTTGAGCCGCGGCGCGGCGCGTGTGGTCTTCATCGAGATGGGTCGGCTGGCGCTACGCACCATCGGCCACAACTTGCAGGCCACCGGCCTGGCCGAGCGGGCGCGCGTCGTGCCGGGCGATGCGTTCAAGTTCTTGCGCCGGCCGGGGAACGAGCAGTTCGATTTCGTGTATATCGCCCCGCCGCAATATCGCGGGCTGTGGCTGCAGGCGCTGCGCGCCGTCGAAGCATCCACCGTGCTGGCCCCCGATGGTCTGGTCATCGTGCAGATTCACCCGAAGGAACGCGCCGATGGCGCGCCGGCGCGGCTGCGCCTGGTGGACGAGCGCCAATATGGCAGCACGTTGCTGCTCTTCTACGCGCCGGCCGAGGCCGGCGGCGACCCGTCAGATGACCCCATTCCTCACCCGCAAGGAGTATGAAGACCTATGGAGTTCTCTGAACTGATCCGCAAGCGTTATAGCGTGCGCGCCTATCGTTCGGCGCCGGTCGAAGAGGAGAAGCTGCAGGCCGTCCTGGAAGCGGCGCGGCAGGCCCCCACCGCGGCCAACCGCCAGGCGTTCCAGCTCATCGTCATCCACACCGCCGGCCGCGCGGCCGAGCTGAAGCGCGTCTACAAGGCCGATTTCTTCATTCAAGCGCCCATCGTCATCGGCATCGTCACGCTCCCGGCCAAGAACTGGGTGCGCCGTGACGGCTATAACTATCACTATCTGGACGCCGGCATCGTCATGGATCATCTGGTGTTGGCCGCCGCGGATCAAGGATTGGGGGCGTGCTGGATCGGCGCGTTTGACCCAGACGAGGCGCGGCGCGTCCTGGGGCTGCCGAAGGAGGTGGAGCCGGTCGCGTTCACGCCGCTGGGCTACGCCGCCGACCAGCCGCAGCCCAAGATGCGTAAGCCGTTGGCAGAGCTGGTGCGCTACGAGCACTGGTGAGCGCCGGCCGAAAAGCGAGGAGGCCCATCGCTTGGACGAACGCTGTTACATCTGTGATCGGGACAGCCGGCATCCACTCAAGGCCCATAGCATCTGGACGGCCGAGCCGATTAGCGAAGCCAGCAAAAAGATGGTCACCGGCGACACGCTGGTGACGACTACCTAGCCAAGATTGGCACGCTCCTCCTCCCCGCCATCATCACTCTGGCGACGGCTGTGGCCTTCGCTATGTCTTTTCGGAACGAACAGCCGGCCGGGACTCCGCCGATACCCGGACTGAATTGGATCGCCTTTGGCGTCCTGGATAGCGTCTTGGTGGGCTTCCTCTTGAGCAGCACTCTCAGACTGCTGTGGCCGGGGCCAAAAGCCTGGACTCTGACCGGCGCGTTGAAGAAGATCGCAGTCGGGCGAACCGGCCGGGTTGCCTTCGACAAAGAGGAAGTGAAGAAGTTGCAACGGAAGGCATAGTTGCTATCGTGTACCCTGTCATAGCCGGCCTACCCTAGCACGCCGGCGATGCGGAAGAAGTTCTCGATCAGCCGCCGGCCGTCTGGCCGCGCTGCGGGATACCCCTCTGGATAGAGATCCAATGCCGGCAGGCTGCGGATGTCATACGGCTCCAACGTGAACTCTTCCGGGTGGAACTGCGTCCCATACACCGGCCGATCCTCCCGACGGATGGCCTGGATGGCGCACGTCGCATTGGACGCCAGGGTCACGAAGCCGGCCGGCAGCTCCTTGATCTCCCAGCGGTGCGACTCGAAGAAGATCGGCGCCGACCCCAGGCCGGCAAAGAGGGGATCTTCTCGCACGACGCGCACCGACTCGTACCCCAATTCCTTGAAGTATCCCGGCGCGATCTCCGGCCAGGGGTCGGGTTCGCCTTCGCGCAGCCGGCGCATCGGCCCCAACGGCGCGCCGTGGGCCATGGCGATCAACTGATGTCCGCCGCAGAGGCCCAGGATGGGCAGCTCGGCGGCGCGGATGATGGCTTTCAGCTCCTCCAGGC
>CAIQJD010001004.1 GCA_903872005.1 uncultured bacterium
AGAAATACGCTCTTTACAGCTTCACGAGGCAAGCACAGACTTTCCCCGATGTCCTTTTGCGTGGGGCGTTCACGGGAGAAATTCTCTTGGGCATTGAGCTCAAGGGTTGGTACTTGCTGGCGAAGGAAACCGAGCCGAGCTTGAGATTCCAGGTAACAGCCGCTGCCTGCGCTGAACGCGACTTGGTAGTCGTGGTGCCCTGGGTTCTGGGGAATGTCATCAGTGGTTCGCCGATCCTCTTTGAACCGTTTGTTGAGTCGGCGCAATATGCAGCTCTCTATCGCAACTACCATTGGCAACGCATTCGCCAAACGTCGCAAGACGCTCATATCGAGATTCCGAACGGGGTTGGTCCATATCCATCAAAAGCGGACCAGATCCTCGACAAACCGCGCAACGACAGCGGCGGGAACTTCGGGCGTCTGGCGCGCACGGGAATGATGGATACCTACAAACAGAAGCTCAACGACGTGCAGTTGTGCGGTATCAAGACCGACTATTGGCGGCAATTCTTGAAAGCGTTTCAAGAAAGCACCTCCGATGCCGAGATTCGAGTGGCCCTTGAACGGCTGAGGAAACGAGTGCAACAGACGGTCGAAATCCCTTCTCCAAAAGCCCGGTCTGCATTGGTGATTATCGCTGAACTGGAACATCTCCTTGACATGCCAGAAGATGGCGCGAACGCCGGCGGCGCCTGACCGCTCTGGAATGCGAAGGCAAGCCTTCGCACAGAAACGGTCTATTTTGCGCCTCTTCATGTCCCCTTAATCTTGCCCGCGTATCCTCCCTAATAGTACACTAATTCAGTAGAGTATCCATTTCGCCTCTCGCTTGGCGCGTCGGGGCGTCTTGTGCTATAATTCCGATCACTGCTCAAGCAGAAAAGGAGTATTGCCCTTGTCCACCAGAAGATTGCCGCGCATCATCGTCCTGGTCGTCATCCTGTCCATGCTGGCTCTCACGGCTTTCAGCGGTCTGGTCAACGCCCAGACCCCGACCGCGCCGGTCGTGCGCGCCCTGTTCTTCTATTCCTCCGATTGCCCCGACTGTAAAGATGTCATCGAGAAGATCGTTAAGCCTTTGCAGACGCAATACGGCGCGCAGCTCGACCTGCGCCTGTTGGACATCAAAGACGCCCAGGTGTACGCGCTGCTGACCCAGATCGAAACCGAATTTGGCATCACCGAGGCGCAGGCCACCATCCCCGAAGCCTTCCTGGGCAATGTGGCGTTGATTGGGCCAGACCAGGTGCGCGCCAAGCTCGGCGAGGCCGTCAAGGGCATCCTGGCCGCCGGCGGCGCCGACTTCCCCCTGCCCAAGCAGAAGACCGCTACGCCCCTGCCAGTGGTCCCGACCGTGACGCCCAACGCGGCCGGCAGCGTAGACGGGGCCGTCCACGTCATGCTCTTCTTCTCGCCCACCTGCCCGCACTGCCACGCCGTCCGCACCGAGACCATGCCCGTACTGTACCAGAAATACGGCAGCAAGCTGGTCGTGCGCGAGTTCGACGTCAGTCAGCCCTACAACTTCGCCCTGCAGATGGGTCTGGAAGGGACCGCCGGCCTGCCCGAAGATCAACAAGGCTACGTCCCGCTGGCGGTGGTGGGGCGCTATCTCTTCACCAACGCCGGCACCATCCAGCAGGGCCTCGACCAGGTCATCCAGGAGTACCTGGATCAGGGCGGCGTGGATTGGCCCATGGATGCCAAACTCTTTGCCGACCCCGGCACGGCCCCCAACGCCACGCCGCAGGTGCAGGTGAAGCTGACCGAGACGGCCGGCGCCGGGGCGAGCAGCGCCGGCGGCAGCAAGACCGTCCGCATGGCCTACTTCGAGAAAGCCGGCTGCCAGGAATGCAGCCGCGCCCAGTACGAAATCAATTATCTCAAGAGCAAATACCCCACCCTGGACGTGACCGTCTTCGACATCCAGGGCCAGGCCGCGCTGAACGAATGGCTCTGCTCCAAGTACAATGTGCCCGAAGTCTCGCGCCTGACCGCCCCATCCATCTTCATCGGCCAGGACTATCTGGTGGGCAAGGACGTCAGCACGGCCAACATCGAGAAGCTGATCCAGAAGTACCAGGCCAGCGGCGTCGCCTCCACCTGGGACAACTGGGAGAAAGAAGCGCCGCAGGCCCAGTCCAACATCATCGAGCGCTTCAAGTCCTTTGGCCTGCTGACCGTGATCCTGGCGGCGCTGATTGACGGCCTCAACCCGTGCGCCTTCGCCACCATCGTCTTCTTCATCTCGTACCTGGCCTTCGCCGGCCGCAAGGGGCGCGACATCCTCCTGGTCGGGGCCGCCTTCGCCCTGGGCGTCTTCATCACCTACCTGGCCGTCGGCCTGGGCCTCTACCAGCTCCTCACCCGCTTGCCCTTCCTGACCACCCTGGGGCGCTGGGTCTACGGCATCACCGCAGCCCTGTGTGTCGTCCTGGCCGTCTTCAGCATCCTGGACTACTTCGCGGCCCGGCGTGGCGCGCCCGAAGAGATGCGTCTGCGCCTGCCGATGAAGCTGCGCCGGCGCATCAATACGATGATCCGCGAGAGCGCCAGCGCGCCGGCCCTCGCCGGCGTGGCCCTGGTCAGCGGCTTCGTCATCTCGGCCATCGAGCTGGCCTGCACCGGCCAGGTCTACCTGCCGACCATCATCTTCGTCATGGGCCAGCCGGCCTTGCGGGCGCAGGCGACGCTCTACCTGTTGCTCTACAACGTGATCTTCATCCTGCCGCTGCTGGTCGTCTTCGCCCTGGCCTACTTTGGCACGTCGTCGGAGCGGCTGGGCGAGTTCATCAACAAGCACACCACCACGATCAAGCTAGCGACGGCCGCCCTGTTCATTGTCCTGGCGGTCTGGTTGATCATCCTGCTGATCTAGCCGGCGTGGGGGCCATGGTAGTCTAGCCCCTTGTGAGCGTCCTGCCCTGGTCAGACGCGCACAAGGCGCTAGGCTACATAGGGCCACGCCAGATTATGCGAGTCCTGAGAACGAGAAGATCGCGATGACGGAAAAGCTGTACTATCAGGATGCCACGCAGTTGGAATTCACGGCCCGCGTCGTCGGCCGGCGCGAGGTCGCCGGCCGGCCGGCCGTCATCCTCGACCAGACCTGCTTCTATCCCACCGGCGGCGGCCAACCCAACGACCGCGGCGAGCTGAATGACGTAGATGTCGTGGATGTCCTGTTGGACGAAGCGACCGGCGAGCTGCTGCACATCCTGGCCGGCCCGCTGCCGGCCGAGAAGGTCGCCGGCCGCGTCGACAAGGAGCGCCGACTCGACCACACGCAGCAGCACACCGGCCAGCACATCCTGTCCGAAGCCTTCGTGCGCCGGCTGCGCGCGACCACCGTCTCGTTCCATCTGGGCGAAGAGTACAGCACGATTGATGTAGACCGCGCTCCCCTGGACGCCGAGGATCTGCGCGCCGTCGAAGAGAGCGCCAACCGCATCATCTGGGAGAACCGGCCGATCACGGCGCGCTTCGTGACGCGCGAAGAGCTGCGTCAGATCCCGCTGCGTAAGCCGCCGGCCGTCGCCGGCCCCATCCGCGTCGTCGAAGTCGCCGACTTCGACTGGTCGGCCTGCGGCGGAACCCACTGCCGGGCCGCCGGCGAGGTCGGGATGATCCGCATCGTCGGGACCGAGCGGCGCGGCAATGACACGCGAGTGACCTTCCTGTGCGGCCGGCGCGCCCTGGAAGATTACCGGCGCAAGGACGCCATCCTGATGCAACTGGCCGGCCAGCTCACCACCAGCTACACGACGCTGCCCGACGTGGTTCAGAAGATGGACGCCGACCTGCGGGCGGCCGGCCGCGAGCTGCAAAAGGCCCACGAAGCCCTGGCGGCGCTGGAAGGCGAGGCGCTGCTGGCGCGCGCCGAGCCGGCCGGCGCGGCCCGGCTGGTGACCCGCGCCTTTGACGACCGCGACTTCATGGCGGTCAAGCAACTGGCCGGCCAACTCTTGAGCAACGCCGGCGTCATCGTCCTGTTAGGTTGGAAAGGGCCAGAGAAAGGCCAGCTCCTCTTCGGCCGATCGGCCGATCTGAGCGCCGACATGCTGGCGCTGCTGCGGAGCGTTGGCAAAGCGGTGGGCGGCGGGGGCGGCGGCCGGCCCGACATGGCCCAGGGCGGCGGGATGCCCAGCGACCGGGTTGACGAAGCCCTGGCCCTGGCCCGCGCCGCAGCGCGCCGGCAATTGGGCGCCGAACCATAATCCGTGCGTCCCGTCGTAGCCTAGCGCCTTGTGCGCGTCTGTAGGGTGGCCCTTGTCCCACCGCCTGTGCGTGGCCGTAGGGTGGGCCCTGGCCCACCACTTGTGCGCGCCGGCCGTAGCCTAGCGCCTCGCGCGCGTCCTGTTGGAGTGTACCTATGCAAAACATTGCGCCGGGCGTCTATGTCGAAACCGATAGCCGCGGCACCAATCTGGGTCTGGTGGTCACCAAAGCCGGCCCCATCCTGATTGACACGCCGCTCATCCCGCGCGAAGCGCGCGCCTGGAACGACAAAGTCCTCGCCATCACCGGCGGGCGCAAGCCCCTCTACGTGATCAACACCGATCACCACAAGGGCCACGCGCTGGGCAATGTCTACTTCCATTCGACTTCGGTGGCGCAAGAGGCCGCCTGGAAGCACATGCACGGCTATGGCGACAACTTCCGCCAGCGCCTCTCGGATCGCTACCGCGACAAAGACCCCGAAACGTCGCAAGAGCTGCTCAACCTGCAAATTCAATTGCCGGCGCTGACCTTCGAGGAGCGCCTGACCTTCTACCTGGATGACCGCACCATCCGGATCATCCACGTGGACGGGCACACGCCGGCCTCGTCGCTGGTCTTCGTCCCCGAAGCGCGGGTCGTCTTTTGCGGCGATGTCGTGGTCTGCAACATGCACCCCTTCATGGCGCAGAGCGACACGCGCAAATGGCTCGACGCCCTGACGTCTGTGCGGCGCATGGCGGTGGATTATGTGGTGCCCGGCCACGGCAACCCGGCCTGCGGCAAAGACTCCACCGAGCCGCTGTCGGACTACATCCGCACGGC
>CAIQJD010001005.1 GCA_903872005.1 uncultured bacterium
GCCAGGAGCGGCCGCCGCCGCGGCCGGCGGGGCCGACCACGGCCGTCAGGCGCAGGACGGAGACGGGCACGCCGTACTGATGATGGAAGGTGAGCGCCAGCAATTCCTGGGCGCGTTTGGTGGTGGAGTACATGTCTTTGGGGCGCGCCGGGTGTTCCTCGTCCACTGGCAGGTAGTCGGGCGGAGAGAAGGGCGTGCCGGGATACCATTCCAGGGCGGAGATGCTGCTGGTCAGTACCAGGCGCTTGACGCGCGTGTCGCGCGCGATCTGCAGGATGTGGGTCAGGCCCAGGAGGTTAACGGTGACCATCTGGAGCGGATCGCCGGTGTCGCCGGGGAGGGAAGCGGTGTGGTAGATGACATCGAACTCGTCGTCGCTGAGGGCGGCGCGCAGGGAGCGTTCGTCGGTGATGTCGCCCTGGAGCCAATGGCCCAGGGCGTCGCGGGGCCGCAAGGAGCGGCCGAGGACGTACAGGGCGTCGCCGCGAGCGGTGAGCTGCCGGCAGAGTTCCTGGCCGACGAAGCCCGATCCGCCGATGACAAGACATTTGGTCATGGTGGCGTCCTCCTGAAGTTGGTAGGGCGAGCAGTTGGCCGGATCATTATACTCGGAGGGGGCTGGAATTGGGAATTCGCAGGTTTGACAAGATTGGGCCGTTCTGATATACTGCCCGACGAGCGGTGGAGAGAAGCCCTCAGCCGGGTAACCCTGGAGGGATGGCAGAGCGGCCGATTGCGGCGGTCTTGAAAACCGTTGTGGGGTTCGCCTCACCGGGGGTTCGAATCCCTCTCCCTCCGCCTTGCTCATCGAGGTGGTTCGGGGAGGTGCCGGAGTGGTCGATCGGGGCCGCCTGCTAAGTGGTTGAGGGGCACTATAAGCTCCTCCTAGGGTTCGAATCCCTACCTCCCCGCCAGAACAACGTACACGTCCTCGTAGCTCAGTGGATTAGAGCGCTTCCCTGCGGAGGAAGAGGCCACAGGTTCGAGTCCTGCCGAGGACGCCTTGCTTTACGAGAATCGTGACTGTGCAGTCACGCACAAGTGAATATCGCTGACATTCATCCCGTGTGTTGCCGTGTTTCGTGACCGCGCTTATCTAGCCGGGTCTTGACAACTGTTGTCAGCCTTCGTCAATCGGTACTTGCAGACGCCGCCAGATGGGCGTCTGTTTTTGTTTTCCATCCGCGTCATGCGGCCGGCGCTTGCCGTACTGCTCATGGTGAGATGCCTCTTCCATGCAGCACGCGAACCTGGCCGGCCCCATCCACTGGGGCCGGCCAGGTTGCGTATTACACGTCAGTTCGGATCAGCTTCAGCGCCCTCGGCCTCCGCCGAATCCGCCGCCAACTGCCCCGGAAGTCGTCACCACTCCCGAGAGAGTGAGCGTCGCAGCCTGCGCTCCGCCGCTGGTCGCGCCGCCCGCATAGAGGCCATCCGTCGCGACGCCGGTCGAGCTGCCGCCGGTAGACACCGTGTAGGTCGTGCCTTTCGTCAGCTCTGGCGACGATACCACCACCGACTGGTACGTTTTCGTCGGAGCGAAGGTCACCAGCGCCGTGCCGTCGTTGCTTTTCACGCTCACCAGCGTCTTTGCCGCCTGGCTTGCCGACAGGTTCACCAGCATGGATAGCTGTGTGGAGGAGGTGTCCGGCGCCTCCGCCATGCCGGCGCTGCCTACTGCTACCAGCAGGCCGCCGGTGATCTGGAATCCGCCATCATAGTCCACCGCGCCGTTGCCGTTGTCGGTTGGGCCATTGATCAGCACCGTGCCGCCCGTCATGGTCACGTAACCGTTGACGTCAATGCCGTCGCCGTTGGCATTGATCACGTAGTACCCACCGTTGATGTCCAGATGATTGTCCGTGGATACCTGGCTGGCCGGGGCGCCGGGGGCGCCTTGTCCAGGCTGGGCGCTTGCTGCGTCGCCGCCGGCGATGTTCAGGCCGTCATCGGCGGCGACCAGATGCACCGTGCCATCGTTCAATGTAATCACCGTGCTCTCGATGGCCTCGTAGCATTGGGTGATATTGATGTCCCCGCCGTTGATCTCCACCCTGGCATCGGCATGGATGGCATCGTCGCCGCAAGCGATGATGATCTCGCCGCCGTTGACTACCAGACTATCGTTCGAGTGCAGCGCGTCGTCGGCCGAATCCACACGAATGACGCCGCC
>CAIQJD010001006.1 GCA_903872005.1 uncultured bacterium
CGAAACGCCGGGTATGATTCTGGTCGTGGACGACGAAGAAGATATTCGCGACCTGATAGGTCGCTACCTGCGAGAGTTGGGACTCGCCGTCGTCTGCGTGAACGATGGCGAAGCGGCGCTGGCATATTTGGCGCGCCGGGAACCTCTCAGCCTGATCCTCTGCAACCTCCGCATGCCACGGATGGGCGGCGCAGCGCTCTTCCGCCGGGTGAGCGAACTCTGCCCCATCCTGACAGACCGCTTCATCTTTTGCTCCGGCGACCTGGTGAGCGATACCAGCCGGCGCTTCCTGGAACAATGCGGCCGGCCCTATCTCGAAAAGCCCTTCGAGTTGGAAACGCTGGGCCAGCTTGCCCACAAATACATTGCCTACGCAGCCATTCGGCTCGACCCACGCGCCGCGCAGCGGCTCATGGCCGGCTGGGGGCGCGCGGCAGAAGATTCACGCCTGCTCGAAGCAATCTGATTCAGCGCTCCTCGCGACGCGCGCTGCCTCTTCTCGTGCGCGCCGCACCTTCCTGCATCTCTCCACCACGCCGGGTGTGTTTCACATTTTGGGGGGCGGGCATCGGGGCTGTCGTAGCCTAGCCCCTTGTGGGCGTTTTGGCCCGGGTCAGACGCGCACAAGGCGCGAGGCTACACACGCGCCCAAAAACTGAAACACACCCCACCGCGCCCGCTTCCTTGACGCGCATCCCATTTCACCCTATAATGGCGTTGTCCCGTGTATTTCTGAACGACTCAGCCAGGTGACTCGATGTTCTGGCTTTGGAGGCGAAGCGTGGACTGTCCCAAATGTGGCACCTGGAACCCGGACGATAAGACCCGTTGCTGGCGTTGCACAGAAGAACTTCCCAGGCCGAAGCCCCAACCGGAGAAGAAGCGCCGGCTCGCTTCCATGACCTGGCTGTGGGTCATCATGGGCATCATGATCGCGCTGATGCTCCTGCAAACCTGCATCGCGCTGCAATCCGTCCGCTAGAATGGCGAATCGTAGGACTGCTATGGGCTTGCCAGCAAATCACCCCACCCGGTCAGGTCAGACTCAACCATCCGCGCCGCCCTGTCCGCGCAAGCAGTGTCGCGCCATGCGACTAATCATGGGCGCGCTGCTCTTCTGCATCCTCGCCCTACCCATCGCGCCGGCCGTCGAGGCGCAGACGCCGACAGCGCCAACCTTCGCCTATGCCGCCGGCCAATTGCTCGTGCGCTTCCGCCGCGATGTGCCGGCCGCCGCCCTCAGCTCCACACGCCTGATCGCCCGCCTGCAAACCGCGGAGGTCATCCCGGTGCTGGGCGTGGAGCTGATTTCCATCGAGCCGGGCGACGAAGCCGATACCCTCGCCCGGCTGCGCGCTGACCCCCTGGTGGAATACGCCGGCCTCAACTACATTGCCCACGTCGCCGGCGAGCCGACCGACCCGGCCTGGTGGCGTCAATGGGACCTGCGCCAAATCGGCGCGCCGGCCGCCTGGGACATGAGCACCGGCGGCGACCTGATAATCGCCGTCATAGACACCGGCGTGGACGCGTCGCACCCCGATTTGGCAAATAAGCTCGTCGCCGGCTACGATTTCGTCAGTGGCGACAACACGCCCAATGATGACCATGGACACGGGACCCACGTCGCCGGCATCATCGCGGCCGCCGCCAACAACGGCGTCGGCATCGCCGGCGTGGCCTGGACCGCCCGCATCATGCCCATCAAAGTCCTGGACGCGCAAGGCAATGGCAGCTACTACCAGATCATCCAGGGCATCCGCTACGCTGCCGACCACGGCGCGCGCGTCATCAACCTGAGCCTGGGCGGCTCCCAGGCAGATCCCAACCTGCGCGCCGCGATCCAATACGCCCGCGACAAAGGCTGTCTCGTCGTCGCAGCCACCGGCAACCAGGGTTCCAGCGTCCTCTACCCGGCCGCGTACCCCGAGGCCCTGGCCGTCGCGGCCACCAACGACCGGCAGGATACGCCGGACTACTCGAACTATGGCCCAGAGGTAGATGTAGCCGCGCCGGGCGGCTCGGACACCGCCGGCATCTACAGCCTGGCGCCTGGCGGCAGCTATGCAACCATGTACGGGACTTCGATGGCCGCGCCCCACGTCGCCGGCCTGGCCGCGCTCATCTGGGCTGCCGCGCCAACCTGGCCGGCCCCCGACGTCATCCACCTGCTCGAAGAGACAGCCAGTCGCGTCGGCCGCACGCCATACGACCAGAGCGGCCGCAACGACCAACTGGGCTACGGCGAAGTCAACGCCGCGGCCGCGCTCCGCGGCGTCGGCAGCGGCCCGCCGGCTACCGCCACCGCCACCCCCCTGCCCCGACCATCGGCAACGCCCACGCCCGTCGCCACCCCGACGCCCATCGTACGGACGCAGGTCATCTCCCTGGAGGCCGGCTGGAACCTGATCTCCTTCAATGTAAGGCCATCCACCACCCAGATTGATGTCCTGACGACCGACCTGCGGCCGGCTCTGGAATTCGCCCTGAGCTACCAGTGTGGCGCCGGCGGCCTCTCCTACTATCCCGAATTGCCGACCAGCATCAGCTCGCTCCGCACCCTGGAGCCTGGTCGAGGCTACTGGTTCAAAATGCGCGAGGCGCGCGTGTGGCGGTTGAACGGCGAAATCCTCCCGGCCAACGCGTCGCTGGCCGTATGCGCCGGCTGGAATCTGGCCGGCTATCTGCCGACTACAGACCAACCAGCCTCCGTAGGCTTCGCCTCGTTGGGCAGCGCCCTTCAACTGGCGATGGGCTACCGCGCCGGACAAGGCTCCTCGTACTATCCCGACCTGGCGCCGGCCCTCAATAGCCTGCAAACGCTGCAACCTGGCAGCGGCTACTGGCTCCTGGCGACCCGGCCGGCTATCCTGACCTATCCCTAGCCGGCGATGCATCCGTCCCGCCGAGAGGCCCGTTGAGAGGAATGCGAGCGCAGCACGCGATGAAAACTATGATGCAAGAGAAGGTAGTCAAAATCGCTCGCTCGGCCTGGGGCTGGCTCCTGCGAGCGCCGAGTGACTCGACCGACGTCGGCCGGCGCAGACAGACACGCATGGTGAGCGCCATGTTGCTCATCTACGCGCCGGTGGCGCTCATCACCGGTCTGATCATGCTCACTGCATCGCAAAGTGTCAGTGCCGCGCAGCACACCTCCGCCTATATCCATCTCGTCGCCGCGGCCTGCATGGCCGGCATGTACCCGCTCAATCGACGCGGCCACTACCGTCTGGCTACGATCTCGCTGATCACGATCATGTTCATCCTCATCGTGGTCGCCGCTCTCTCGGGGCACGGCGCCGATGGCGGGAACATCTTTCCCTATCTGATCCTCCCCCTGCTCCTCTCGGCAATGCTCCTGCCCCCCGGATTCACGTTCGCATTTTTCGGCGCCACCATCGCCGGCGCTCTGCTACTCATGCTCCTCGCCCCGGCGGCATTTGCGCCGGCAATCCAATCGCTCAGCTTCGTCGCGCTCACGTCTCTGTTGGTCAGCTTATCCAGCACCTACCGCAATTCTTTGGAGGGGCAGCGGCGCGCGCTTCTGGAAACATCCGAAGCGCGCTACCGCGCCCTGGCCGAGCAGATGCCGGCCATCATCTATACCGGCGACCTGAAAAACAACCTCGCGCTCCTCTATGTCAGTCCGACCGTCATACCCATGTTGGGCGTGACGCCCGAAGAGTGCGTGGCCCAGCCGAACCTCTGGCTGGAGCTGGTGCATCCCGATGACCGTGCCCGCGTGGCTCAGGCAACGGCGCAGATCATCGCCACGCTGCAACCCTTCACGCATGAATACCGCATGGTCAGCCGCGCCGGCCAGACGCGCTGG
The DNA here is from genome assembly GCA_903872005.1 of uncultured bacterium. The sequence continues at coordinate 3,833 of CAIQJD010001006.1, forward strand.
ATCCGCGACGAAGCTGCCATCGTCCGCGACGAGGCCGGCCGGCCGAGCTTCGCGCAGGGCGTAGTCGTAGACATCTCCAACCTGAAAGCTACGGAGGAGGTATCGCGCCAACGCAGCCAGGAGTTGGAGCTACTCTACCAGGCCAGCCGGCAATTGAGCCAAATGCTCAACCTGGAGCACATCTACGAGACTTTCCGCGTCTTTCTCGCCCAACGCATGCCCTGCGATAGACTCATGATCTCATCGTTCGATGCTGGCACGAAGATGATTCGCTGCGACTTCGTCTGGATGGAGGGCAAACACATGGATCCTTCCATCTTCCCGCCCATCCCCCTGGCCGAACCGGGACGCGGCATCCAGAGCGAGGTGATCCGCACCGGCCGTTCCGAATTGATTGGCAACTACACCGCCCGGCTCAAAAGCGTGCAGACCAGCTACTTCTTCACCCAACAGGGCGTCCGCGATGACGTGTCCGATGATGAACCGCAGACCCGCTCCGCCATCGTCGCGCCCCTTATCCTGGAAGAACGTGTCATCGGCGTGATGCAATTGCAGTGTGACAACTACAATGCGTATACGCCGGCCGACCAGGCTTTTCTGGAGGCGCTGGCCGCGCTGGTCGCCATCGCCAGCGCCAACGCCCGGCTCTACCAGCAGACCGTGAACGAGTTGATCGAGCGCCGGCGCATGGAAGAAGCCCTCTTCGCCTCCGAAACACAGTTGCGCGCCATCATTGAGAGCGCCAAAGACTCCATTTTCGTCAAGGACGCCACGCTCACGTATCGCCTGGTCAATCCGGCCATGTGCGAGCTTTTCCAACGGCCGGCCGAAGAGATCCTTGGACAGACCGATGTCGTGCTGTTCGGCGCGGAGGCCAGCCAACATATCCAGGAAATGGATCGGCGCGTCCTCGCCGGCGAATCCGTGACGGAAGAAATCCCCCGTTCCGTGCTGGGTGAGCTTCACATTTTCAGCACGGTCAAGGCGCCTCTGCGCGACAGCCACGGCAAGATCGTGGGCATTTGCGGCATCGCCCGCGACATCACCGAGCGCAAGCGCATGGAAGAAGAGCTGACCAAAGCCCAGAAGCTGGAATCCGTCGGCGTCCTGGCCGGCGGCATCGCCCATGACTTCAACAACCTCTTGATGGCAATTCTGGGCAATCTGAGCCTGGCGCGCCTGACCGTCGCGGAGAAGAGCGAGACGTACGACCTGCTGAAACAGGCCGAAGCCGGCTGCCTGCGCGCTCGGGACCTGACCCAACAACTCCTCACTTTCTCCAAGGGCGGCGCGCCGATCAAGAAGACGTCGTCCGTGGCGGAGCTGTTGCGCGAAAGCGCCGCCTTCGCCACGCGCGGCTCCAAAGTGCGCTGCCAATACGACATTCCCGACGATCTGTGGCCGGCCGAAATAGACGCCGGCCAAATCAACCAGGTGATCCACAACCTCGTCCTCAACGCCGTCCAGGCCATGCCCAACGGCGGAGAGATCCAGATCGTGGCGCGCAACGCAGCCCCGGACTCTATCGCCAACCTACCCCTGACCCCCGGCCCCTATCTGGACATCGCCATCCGCGATCAAGGCGTCGGCATACCACCGGATCATCTATCCAAGATCTTCGATCCCTACTTCACCACCAAGCAGCAGGGCAGCGGGCTGGGACTGGCGACCGTCTTCTCCATCGTCAAGCGTCACGCCGGCCACATCTCCGTCGCCTCGACCCTCGGCCAGGGGACCGTCTTTCACCTCTACCTGCCGGCCAATCCCCAGGCCAGCAAGAGAGTCGTTGCGCCGGCTCCGGCCGCCGCCACCCGCGGACGCGGCCGAGTTCTGTTGATGGAAGACGAGCAGATAGTGCAAGAGACCGCCGAGCGCATGTTGCGCCGGCTGGGCTACGAAGTCGTCCTCGTGACCGATGGCGTCGCGGCGCTGCAAGTCTATCGCCGCGACATGGAAGCCGGCCGGCGTTTCGATGCCGTCATCATGGACCTGACCATCCCCGGCGGCATGGGCGGGGCCGAAGCCATTGGCAAGCTGCTGGCCCTTGATCCGCAAGCCACGGCCCTCGTTTCCAGCGGCTACTTCAATGACCCCGTCATGGCTGACTTTGCCGCGTACGGCTTCCGCGCCGTGATCCCCAAACCTTATGAGATGGATGTCCTGGGGCAAGCCATACAGAAAGCTTTGGCCGCCCCCCAAGCCGGCGCGACGCCGGCCGCAGATTCCTCCAAGCGGACGAGATGACACATGACTGATTCTGACAAACCGCAGAGCGCTGCCGCGCCCGAACAACAAATGCAGAGCTTCTTGGCCGAGTTGCCGGCCGACGCGCGCCCGATGGCGATGCAACTGTACTCGCGGCTTTCGACCGAACAGAAGTCCGCCGCGCAGAGCTTCCTGGCGCAAGCGCAGAGCTACCTGGGCCTCAAAGAGACCAAGAAGCTGCTGGAGCTCGTGCGCCTGCAGATTGCGCCGGCCTTCGCCGGCCCGCGTCGCGTCTGCATCGTGGGGCCGGTCAATACCGGCAAGTCTTCGCTCTATAACGCGCTCCTCACGACCAAAGACAATCGCGCCGCAGTCAGCTCTATCCCCGGCACCACGCGCGAGGCTCAAGAAGGGAGCGCCGGCATCCTCGCCATCGTGGACACGCCCGGCGCGGATGACGTAGAGGTCGGGCTGGAAGGCGAACAGGCCGGCGCGCGCCGGCGCGAAGTGGCGCTCGACGCCGCCGCACAGGGCGATCTCCTGGTCATCGTCTTCGACGCCAGTGTGGGCATCACGCGCGGCGCGCTGGACGTCTATCACGACATGATCGCCCTGGGCAAGCCGTACGTCGTCGCCCTCAACAAGATAGACCTGGTGCGTAAGGAACAGGCCAAGGTCGTCGAGCTGGCGGCGCGTAACCTGGGCCTGGAGGCGGAGCAAATCATCCCCGTCTCGGCGCTGCACGGAACCAACCTGGAGCGCCTCGTCGTCGCCATCGCCCGCGCCAACCCGGAGTTGTTGGCGACGCTGGGAGCGCTCCTGCCGGCTTACCGCAGCCGGCTGGCCGCCGAACAAATCAGCGCGGCGGCCGGCGCGGCCGGCACGGTCAACCTGGCGACCGCGCCCATCCCCATCCCCTTCGCCTCCTTCATCCCGCTCACCGCCATCCAGGCCGGCCTGGTGCTCTCCCTGGCCCGGCTCTACGGCCACCGCCTCGACTTGAACCGCGCCAAAGAGCTGGTTGCGACCTTCGGCGTCGGCTTCGGGGCGCGCACCCTGTTCCAGCAGCTCATCACAAAGGTGCCCGGGCCGGGTTGGCTCTTCGGCACGGCGCTGGCCGCGGCCACCACCGCTGCCATCGGCTGGGCCGCCCAGCTCTGGTTCGAGCGTGGGGAGAGACTGACCAACGAGGCAATGCGTGACCTGGTCCAGCAGGGGACGACGCGCGTCGCCGAGCAGTTGCGCGTCTTCGGCAAGCGGCCGGCCGACGCGCAATTGAGCGCCGGCATTGACCTGGCCCTGCAAGATATGCAAGCTCACGACGCGAGGGAAAAGCAATGACGCTACTTTCCATGACGGTGAACGGCCGGCCGGTGAGCCTGGAGATCGAGCCGGGCGAAATCCTCGTCAACGTCCTGCGCGACGGCCTGGGCCTCATCGGCTCTAAGATCGGTTGTGGCGAAGGCGAATGCGGGGCCTGCACGGTGATCGTGGATGGACAGGCGGCGCTCGCCTGCATCTACCCGGCGGCCAAAGCGCACGGCCGGCAGGTGCAGACCATAGACGGCCTGAAAGATGGCGCGCAATTCCACGTCTTGCAGCAGGCGTTCATAGACGCCGCCGGCGCGCAATGCGGCTACTGCACCCCTGGCTTCATCATGTCCGCCAAGGCGCTCCTGGA
>CAIQJD010001007.1 GCA_903872005.1 uncultured bacterium
CTGGCGGCGGCGCTGCGCGATGGCGCGCCGGCCGCGCAGATCCGGCCGGCGCGCGACGGTCAGGTCTTCGCGCTGAGTGGCTTTCAGGCGCAAGCCTTTGCCAGCCGGCACGTGCGCTTTGACCTGCCATTGGTCTGGACAACGCTCCGCCGCGCCGGCTGGTGGGCGGCGACGGCGGTGAACCTGGCGCTGCGTTATCCGGCCGGCCAAGTGATGAGCTGGCGCTTCATCGTGGACGGCGTCGTCATTCACCACTTCGGCAGCGCCGGCGTCACGCGGCGGGAATTGGCGCGCCTGGCCGAGCAGCCCGTGGATGTCTTATTGCTCCCTTTGGCCGGCCACAGTCGCATTGCGGAGATTGCCTTGAGCTACGTGGCCGCGTTGCGGCCGCGCGTCGTCATCCCCCACCATTGGGACGACTTTCTGCCGGGCATCTTTCCTCTGGTAGACCTCGCGCCCTTTCTGGATGGGATGCGCCGGCGTTTCCCCAACGTGCAGGTGATCACGCCGACGCTCAATCAGCCGATTCACTTGTAGTCGTCGCGGATGGGCGACCAGCCGTCTAGCACGCGCGCCTTGCCGCGCGCGATGGCGCTGTGGGTGATCCCCGCCGGGACGGACGCTCCTTCGCCGGCGCGCAAGAGACGCGTTTCTCCATCCAGCGTGAACTCCAAGACCCCCTCCAGGACGTAGGTGATCTGCTCGTGCGGGTGATGATGCACCGACACGATGGCCCCATCTTCAAACTCGAAGAAGGTGAGCATGACATGGTCGAGGTAGACGGCGCGCCGGGTGATGCCGGCGGCCGGATGGGCCGGCGCGATGGCGGGCAGAGCATAGAAGGGCATGGGCAGCTATCTCCTTGATGAGAATACGGAAAGGCGTGCGGCGATGCCGGCGGCCGGCGTCGCTGAGGCGACGGGCGTTGGCGTCGGAGAAGGATAGACCTGCGGGATGAAAGGCGCGTAGTAGCGCCAGGTGGCGCTGCGCTGGGCGCGGATAGCGGCGCTGATTTGGCCGGCCCATTGCCGGCGCTGGTACGGCTGATCCCAGTCCCAGTCATGCACGAAGGCATACAGGGTTTCGCTGAGGGTCGGGCTGTCGGCGATGGCGGTCAGGGGCGTATCAAGGCTGAGGGGCCAGTAGACGCCTTCGCGCAGCCGGCTGCGAGCCGCCAATTCAGCGTACACGGCGCGGATTGCTTCGTCGGTACGCAAGGAATCGGACATGGCCCCCACGCCGAACTCGCGGCCGTGCGCGTCCGTATTGTTGGGGGCAGAAGGGTGATAGTCGCAGGCGTAGATGCTGGGATCCAGCGGTGGCGTGGTGTGGGTGGCCCAGGGCAGGCCCAGGCGATCCATCTCGGCGATGCATTCGCGATGGGAGTAGGAGTCGGCCAGCGAGTGCAGATACGTGGCGAAGGCTTGCAGGGAGCCGGCGGGGATGCCGGCGGCGATGACGGCCGTGCGCGTGTAGCGGCAGGTGGCTTGCACGACGGTCAGGCCGCCCCAGGCATAGGCTTCGTAGCCGCGCAGGGTATCGGTGATGCCCCAGCCCCAGTCGCGCAAGGCGCCCAGTTCGGCGGCGTTCTGGTGGGGGAAGTGAAAGAATGGTTCGTAGGGGCCGAAGCGAGATGTGGCGCAGGTCTCTGCATCTTGCATGCGCTCCCAGAGAGGCCAGGCGACGGTGGAGTAGTTGCCCGGCGAGGGACAGACGGCGCGATCACGCGGCGAAGGGGTAGGGTAGAAGGAGCCGGCGCAGTTGGTGTAGGAGATAACGTCGCCAGGCCCAAGCTGCTCGGAGTCTACCAGTTGGTTCCAGATTTGCAGTGTGATGGCGTCCTTTTCTGAGAAGCCGGCGGCCAGCGCCAAGGCGTAGGTGAGATCATCATGGATCGTGCTGATCTCCTCGTCGGTGGTTTCGCCAGAGTATGGATCGCGGAAATAGAGGCGCTCTTCCGCGTAGGCGAGGACGATCACCGCGCCGGCCGCGCCGGCCAATAGCCCCAGCAAGACAATCCAGCCCAGACGCAGCCTGTGTCGTGCGCGCATGAACGCAGTCCTTTCTGTTTCGAGCATTGGCGTGTGTGATGGTAGCCCAAAATCGCTCGCGCGTCAAGCGTTGTCACCGCGCAAGTTGACAGCCGGCCGGGAGGCTCTATAATTCTGAGAAGCGCGGGAAAGCAGAGGAGGGTGCAGGATGCAGAGCGATTCAGTCTGGACAGAATTGATAGAAGGCAATTTGCGTTATGTGACGGGAGCCATGCTGCATCCGCGTCAGACCGCCGAGCGCCGCCAGGAGACGGCGGCCGGCCAACATCCGAAGGCCGCGATCCTGACTTGTTCCGACTCGCGCGTCGCCCCGGAACTCCTTTTTGATCAGGGTATTGGCGATCTGTTCGTGATTCGATTGGCCGGCAACGTGGTAGATGATGCGGCGTTGGGCAGCCTGGAGTATGCCGTCGAGCATTTGCACGTTACACTCGTGGCGGCGCTGGGGCATAGCCATTGCGGCGCGGTGACGGCGGCGGTGCAGCAAGGCATCGCTGCCGGTCATGTGGGCCGGTTGATGGAGGCGATTCGGCCGGCGGTGGAACGCGCCAGGACACGCCCCGGCGATCTGGTGGATAATGCAATCCGCGCGAACGTCGAGATGACGGTTCAGACGATTCGTTCATCATGGCCGATTTTGGCGGAGCGGACGCTGGCCGGCACGCTGCGTGTGGTGGGCGCTTATTATGATTTGCGCGATGGTCAGGTGAGTTTGATACCCTGTTGAAGTCGCGTTTGCGACAGAGGAGACTCATGCTCGCGACGAAGAGGCTGACTCCTACCCACTTTCGTAGTTCAGGGACCAGGAATAGGTAGTGAGGGCACGTTTGATGAGCTGTGGTTTGAGCAGCCAGGGCATGGTCAAGAGGCGGAGGGCCATCCAGGCGGGGC
>CAIQJD010001008.1 GCA_903872005.1 uncultured bacterium
ATGTGGCTGATGCTGCAACAAGATCATCCCGACGACTACGTCATCGCCACCGGCGAGACCCATTCCGTGCGCGAACTGTGCGAAGTAGCCTTCGGCCACCTGGGCATGGACTATCGGGATTACGTCACGGTAGACGCCAAGGAGTTCCGGCCGGCCGAAGTGGACCTGTTGGTCGGCGACAGCGCCAAAGGACGCAAGCAGCTCGGCTGGGAGCCTACCGTCACGTTCAAGGGACTCATCGAACTGATGGTAGACGCGGATCTCAAGCTGTTGCGTGGCTGCGACGCCTGAGCCGTGATCCTGGCAGATACCCACGCCCATCTCGATTTCGGCCAGTTCGACGCTGACCGCGAGGATGTGTGGGCGCGCGCACAGAGCGCCGGCGTGCGCTGGTTGATCAATCCGGGGGCCGATCTGCCGTCGAGCCGGCGCGCCGTCGCCCTGGCCGAAGGCCATGCCGGCATCTTCGCCGCCGTGGGCATCCATCCCCACGAGGCAACGAGTTGCGACGCGGCGGCCCTGGCCGAGTTGCGCCGGCTGGCCGGGAGCCGCAAGGTCGTCGCCATCGGGGAGATCGGGCTGGATTTCTATCGCGATCTCTCGCCACGGCCGGCGCAACGCCAGGCGCTGCGCGACCAATTGGAATTGGCCGTCGCGCTGCGGCTGCTGGTCATCATCCATGACCGCGACGCGCATGCCGAGACGCTGGCGGTCTTGCGCGAGTTCGCCGCCCGGCTGCCGGCCCCGCCGGGCGTCTTGCACGCCTTTGCCGGGGACGCCGAGATGGCCGCCGCGGTCCTCGATCTGGGGTTCTATCTCGCGGTGGGCGGGCCGATCACCTACCCGAACGCGCGCCAGGCGCCGGCGCTATTGGCCGGCGTGCCGCTTGATCGGCTGCTTCTGGAGACCGACTGCCCCTACCTGGCGCCGCAGCGCCAGCGCGGGCAACGCAACGAGCCGGCCTATGTGCCCTTGATCGCCGCGCGGCTGGCGGAAATCTTGCATATCAGCGCGGCGCGTGTGGCCGAACAGACCACGTCCAATGCGCGCACGTTGTTTGGACTGCCTGAAGACGGTTGAGGATTGTGAGAGGAACGATTGCAGCAGACAGACCTGTTTGACATCATCCGGCCTGAACTTGACCAGGTGGAACAGAAGCTGCGCGAGGGGGTTGACGCCCTGTTTCCCCCTCTGGCAGAAGCGGCGCTGACGCTCCTGAATAGCGGCGGCAAGCGATTGCGGCCGGCGTTGGCCGTCATGGCCGCGCGGTTTGGCCCCAATCCTTCCACCCCCCATATCATCGCCCTGGGCGCGGCCGTCGAGACGTTGCATACCGCCACCCTGGTGCACGATGATCTGATTGACGGGGCGCGCGTGCGCCGCGGCCACCCGACGCTGAGCGCCTCTTGGGCGACGGCGCCGGTGGTGCTGGCCGGCGACTATATCTTCGCCCGCTCGGCTGGCTTCGCTGCCGACACCGGCTCGGTGCAGGTGATGAAGCTCTTCTCCGAGGCGCTGAAGACCATCTGCGACGGCGAATTGCGTCAGCTTTTCGGCGCGTATGACCTGGATCAGATTCAGGAAACTTACTACGTGCGGATCTTCAGCAAGACGGCTTCGCTCTTCGCCGTCTCGGCGCAGGCCGGCGCGCTGTTGAGCGGCGCGCCCGAGACGACAATAGACGCGCTGTATCGCTATGGCCGCAACCTGGGCCTGTCCTTCCAAATCGAAGACGACATGCTCGATTTCGTGGGCGATGAGCAGGTCCTGGGCAAGCCGGTGGGCAGCGACCTGCGCCAGGGCATCGTCACGCTGCCGGTCTATTACTTCCTGCGCCAGCACCCGCAGTACGAGGCCTGGCGCGCCGATCTGCGCCCCGATAACCCGACGCGCGGCGCGGTGGTGGATCGGTTGGTGGCCGAAATCCGCCAGTCGCCGGCGATTGCCGCCTGCTGGGCCGAGGCGCAGAGCTTCGCCCGCCAGGCGCAAGAGGCGCTGGCCGACCTGCCCGACATCGAAGAGAAGCGCCGGCTGCTGGCCCTGGCCGAGGCGCTCTTGCGCCGCCGGCATTGACCAACTGCGAGGCGAAGTGATGGCCGTTGAGCCAGTCGTCCCCGGCGTCCCAGCTCACGCGGACGCCGGCGGGCTATCCGACCTTCCGGTCGCAGATCCCTGCATCCTCTCCATCATCATCGTCAATTGGAATGTCTGCGCCCTGCTGACGCGCTGCCTGCGGAGCATCGCGGCCGGCCTAGGCGGCGCGCCCGGCGCGGCCGACATCGCCTACGAAGTCATCGTGGCCGATAACGGCTCGACGGACGACTCCCTCGCCATGCTGGAGCGGGAATTCCCCTGGGCGCGCCGGCTGGCGCTGGGCTGCAACCTGGGCTTTGCCGCCGGCAACAATCGCGGCCTGGCCGCGGCGCGCGGCGCGTATCTCCTCTTGCTCAACCCCGATACCGAAATCGTCGGCCCCAGCATCCAGACGATGCTGCGCTGCTGTCAGGCGCAGCCCGATATCGGCCTCCTCGGGCCGCGCTTGCGCTATCCCGATGGCAGCGCCCAGCCGTCGCGCCGGCGCTTCCCGACCTACGCTGTCGGCTTCTTCGAGAGCACCATCCTGCGCGGCGTGGGGCCGGCGGGGCCGTTGCTGCGGCGCTATTACATGCAAGATGTGGCCGACGACGCGGCCCACGACGCCGACTGGCTGGTGGGCGCGTGCCTGCTGCTGCCGCGCGCTGTTTGGGAGCAGGTCGGCCCGCTGGACGAGCGCTTTTTCATGTATTCCGAAGAGCTGGACTATGCCTGGCGCGTGCGGGCCGCCGGCTGGCGCGTCCACTATCTGCCCCAGGCGCACGTCATCCATTACGAGGGCGCCTCCAGTGAGCAGGTTTCGGCGCGCCGGCTGATCATGTTCCACACCGCCAAGGCGCAGCTCTACGCCAAGTATTTCGGCGCGCGGCGCGGCGACATCCTGCGCCGCTTCCTCCTGGCGACCTTCGTCTATCAGTGGGCCGAGGAGGCGCTGAAGTGGATGCTGGGGCACAAGCGCGACCTGCGTCGCCAGCGCCTGGCCGCCTATGCGGCGGTATTGCGTTCGGGGCTGCGGCCGGCGCGGCTGATCCCGCCGGCGCGGGCCGGGGAGTGAGCCATGCGGATTTGTCTCATCAGCGGAGAATTCCCGCCCATGCAGGGGGGCGTCAGCGACTATACCCAGGAGATCGGCGCGGCCCTGGCCGACCTGGGGCATGCCGTGACGGTCTTCACCGCGGCGCGAGCCGCCGGCCTGGCCCAGCGGCGCGGCTGCCGCGTCTTCGCCGAGCAAGCGGATTGGGGCTGGGGATTGTGGCGGCGCGCCGGCGCGTTCTTTGCCGCGCAGCGCCCCGATATCGTCAACATCCAGTACCAGACCGCCGCCTACGCCATGCGCCCGGCGATCAACTTCCTCCCCTGGCGCATGGGCCGGGCCGGCGCGGCGCGTCCCCGCTTCGTCGTCACCTTCCATGATTTGCTGATCCCCTTCCTCTTCCGCGGGGCCGGCCCGCTGCGCCCCTGGGTCACGAGCTGGTTGGCGCGCACGGCCGACGGCGTCATCGCCACCAATGAAGAGGACGACGCCGACCTGGCCGTCCGGGCGGCGCGGACGCCGCGCCGGCTGATCCCCATTGGCTCGAACATTTCCGGCCGGCTGCCGGCCGGCTACGACCGCGCTGCCTGGCGCGCCCGTTGGGGCATTGGGCCAGAGGAGACGGCGCTGGTCTATTTCGGCTTCCTCAACCAGAGCAAGGGGGGCGAGGAGCTGATCACCGCGCTGGCGCGACTGCGCGACGCCGGTCGCGCCGTCCGGCTCCTCATGGTCGGCGGCAAGGTGGGCGCCAGCGATCCGACCAATCGGGCCTATCTGGCGCGCGTCGAGGCGCTGATTGCCGCCTCCGACATCGGCTCGCGCATCGTCTGGACCGACTATTTGCCGGCCGAGGAAGTATCGGCTACACTGCGGGCGGCCGATATTGCCGTGCAACCCTATCGCGATGGGGTTTCGACCCGGCGCGGCGCGCTGTTGGCGGCGCTGACCCATGCCATGCCCATCGTGACGACGCAGCCGCGCGTCCCCAGCGCCCATTTCCGCGATGGTGAGAATATGCTCCTGACCCCGGCCGGCGACGCGGCGGCCCTGGCGGCAGCTATCGTCCGGCTGGCGGACGCGCCGGCGCTGCGCGAGCGGCTGGGCGCCGGCGCGGCGGCTCTGGCGGCGCGCTTCACCTGGCCGGCCATCGCCGCGTCCACGGCGGCCTTCTTTGACGCACTATTGGCGGGACGGAGAGTGACCCGTGAGTGAGCGACCGTTGGGCAAATTGCAGGCCCTCTTGTTTCGGGGCGACCGCCGGCTGGCGACCCTGGCCCTGGTTGCCGTCTGCGTCGGGGCCGGCCTCCTGGTCGGCGCGTATGTGGCCGTCCTTTCGCCGCTCCTGGCCGTCATCGCCGCGGCCGCCGTGACCGTCGGCCTGCTGATGTTGCGCTCCACGCAGTGGGGCTTCTTCGCCCTGATTGCCGTCGTCTGCCTGCTCCCCTTCGGCGCGCTGCCGATCCAGATCGGCTTCCGGCCGACCTTCCTGGATGTGGTGTTGTTGGCGCTCCTCTTCGTTTGGGCCAGCTCGCTGGTCGCCGGCCGGCGCAACGAATTCAGCGCCACGCCGGTCGGCTGGCCGATCCTGCTCTTCATGGCGTTGGCCTGCGCCTCTTTCGTCGCCGGCCTGACCCATTCGCGCCCCACTGCCTACGTCATGCGCCACTTCGCCGAAATCCTCATCGCCATGGGCCTCTTCTTCGTGGCGGTGAACTCGGTGCGGAGCGTCAAACACCTGCGCGAGATTCTGGCCGTGTTGATCCTGGCCGGCGCGGCCGAAGCGGCCATCGGCATCGTCCTCTACTTCATCCCCCAGGCATGGAGCATCCGGCTCCTTTCGACCCTGGGGCGCTTCAACTATCCGGTGGGCCAGGGCGTCTTGCGCTTCGTGGACGACGATGCCAGCGGCATCATGCGCGCCATCGGCACTTCGGTGGATCCCAATGTCCTGGGCGGGCTGATGGTCCTGATTGGCGGCCTCCTGGGGGCGCAGCTCTTCGCCCGCCGGCCGATCTTCCCGCGCTGGCTTACGGCCGCCATGCTGGCCGGCGTCGGCGGATGCCTCTTCCTCTCGTATTCCCGCGCCGCCATGTTGGGGTTAGCGGCCGGCCTGGCCCTGCTGGGCGCGCTGCGCTATCGCAAGCTGCTGATCGTCATGCTCATCGCCGGCGCGCTCCTCTTGCTCTTGCCGCAGACGCAGGACTACATCGCGCGCTTCATCGAAGGCATACGCGGCGAAGACCGCGCCACGCAGATGCGCCTGGGCGAGTACAAAGACGCGTTCATCTTGATTGGGCGCTATCCCTGGCTGGGGGTGGGCTTCGCCGGCACGCCGGATATTGACACTTACCTGGGCGTCTCCAGCGCCTATTTGCTGCTGGCCGAGCAGATGGGCGTCCTGGGGCTGGCGGCCTTCCTGCTCATCATCGCCACGTTCTTGAGCTATACGCTGCGGGGGTGGCGCCGGCTGGCGCCCGACGATGATCTGGAGCCGCTGCTGTTGGGGTTGGTGGCCGGCCTGTCGGGCGCGCTGGTGGCCGGCGTGCTGGATCATTACTTCTTCAACTTCGACTTCGCCCATTCGGTGACGTTGTTCTGGCTCTATATCGGGTTGGGCGCGTCGGCGGCCACGTTGGCGCTGCGGCCAGGAGACCTTTAG